>NZ_JBGJZU010000024.1:0-79506 GCF_041354475.1 Microcoleus sp. | reverse complement strand
TACAGCGAGCTTGTACGGTGGTAATTTAAGGATTCAAGATCACGGCGGCCCCTCTTCCTTTCTTATCCTCAACAAGCGGGGGCGGGCAGTCGTTTGGTATCTTCCCTGATTCGTAATCGAACGGTCGTGGGTTCAAATCCCACCATCGGCTTACAAAAAACCAGCTATTTTCAAGGGTTATACAGCATTCACGAGCTGTAGAACGTTTATTTTGTCTATGGTTTGTCTAGGACTTGTCTATGGTTTGTCTAGGACTTACGTGTGGTTTGGTGGGCGAGTCTGACGAGCTTTTAAGGGACTGAGGATTTGATTGAGTACGCGCAATTGTTCCGCAGTACCCAAACAAATCAGCATATCTCCTCCACAAATCGCGGTTTCTCCGGTTGGCCCGACAATCAAAGTCCCGCTAGCGCGCCGCACTGCTAAAACTAAGGCCCCCGATTGCGATCGCAATTTGGCATCTCTCAAAGTTTGTCCGACGTAGACACAACTCTTGGGATCTACCAGAAATTCTTCCATGTAAAAAGAACTCTCAGTACCTGTTAAAACACCGTCTACAAAATCCATAACTTGAGGGCGCAAAGCCGCTGCCGCCATCCGCTTTCCCCCAGTGATGTAGGGGGATACGACAGCATCGGCACCACCCCGCTGCAACTTCTGTACTGCTTCTTCTGTGGTGGCGCGGGCGATCGCCCGTATCTTAGGGTTCAGGGTTTTCGCTGACAGCACAGTGTATAAATTCTCAGCATCCGAAGGCAAAGCTGCTACGATACAAATTGCCCGATCGACTCCCACACTCAGCAAAATTTCATCGAGAGTGGCATCCCCTTGCACCGCCGTATATCCTAGGGCCAAAGCTGCCTCCACCGACTGCACCGCCGAATCTATCACCACAAAAGAGATATTTTCTGCCTGAAATTCCACAGCAATCTGACGCCCAGTGCGCCCAAAACCGCAGAGAATGTAATGCCCAATCAAAGAATCTACCAAGCGCCGTTGTTGCCTAATTCTTGCTCCTTCCTGAAAATATCCTTGAATGAGGGCTTCTGTAAAGCGGTTAACAATAAAACCAATAGCAATAACACCCATCAAAATTAGGCACATGGTAAACATTCGCCCGCGTTTACCGAGGGGATGAAGTTCGCCGTAGCCCACTGTTGCTAGGGTAAATACGGTCATGTAAGCCGCATCGAGTAAGGACCATTGTTCCACCAGCCAATACCAGAGAGTACCAGTGCAGAAAATGCCACCAAGGGCGACGACACCGCCCATTAACTCTTTTTGCAGTCGCTGATATTTTTGTTCGAGGATAGAATACACCGATGGGGCTGACCTATTACCTATTATGTGCTACCAAGTTTAACTATTTTTGGCGTACTTATGGCGATCGATTAATATTCAGGCGATCGCCCTTTTTCTCCATCGCTAATTCCGTCGCATAAGTGGCGATCGCTTTGATTAACCAAAGACTTAACCTGAAGATAATGGCGAGTTAAATTGCAACCCTGCGCCAGCAAATCATCCCCATTCAAATTCCACAATATCACAGTACCATCAGCACTGGCACTGGCGATCGCCCGACCATCGGGACTAAAACTCGCAATCCCCACCGCACTCTTGTGTCCCTTTAAAGTTTTGAGCAATGTACCATCAATTTTCCACAGCCTCACCATTTTGTCTGCACTCGACGATACCAGCATTTGGCGATCGGGACTAAAACTAATATTTGTAACTTGGCTGGGATGTTTAAAAATACTCAGCAGTTTACCGTCTTTGCTCCAAATGCTGGCAGTTTTATCGTTATTTGCGGTGGCAAACATTGCGCCATCTAAAGTCAAAATTGTATGTAAAATTCTCTGATTATTTACCTTAGTCAATTGGTCATTTTGCCCTGGATAAATTTGAATCAACTTGCCGTCAACTTGCCAAGATTTAACTAGATTATCATCGCTCACTGAAATCAGCCTCTGACTATCGGCGCTAAAACTTATGCTTCTAATTTTAGCGCTATTGCTTTTTAATATAGCTTTTAAACTGCCGTTGACATACCAAATTTTAATCGTGTTATCGTCGCTAGGTATTGCCAGCATTTGACTGTCTGGGCTGAAAGTAACCAAACCTAACTTAGTGGTTGAAGTGGGAAAAATTATGCGCTGATTAAAACTGTAAACTACTTGTTCTAGTGCAGTCAAAACCCGGAGTTGGATATCTGATGTCACTCCGAGCGAACCCCTCATTTCTTTGACAGCCCGAAGGCTTTCTATTAAAGCTTCCGGTTTTTTGTCGGCTGCCAATAGGGTTTCGGAAAACAAACTGAGAGTCAGGATTTTGTTGTTTCTTTCCTCAATTGATGGTTTTATCCAAAAAGCAACAAGTAAGATTGAAATCAGTAATGCTGAACTTACCGTGAAAATTTGTACTTTCAGTCGTTCTTCACGCCAGAGTTTAAGTTGAGTAGCTTTTCTCAGTTTTTGCTCTGCGGTTAGTTGTTCTAATAACTGATTTTCCCGACGCAATAATTCTATTTCTGCTTGAGTTTGTTCTTCGCGATCGCGCAATTGGGCAAATTCAGCCTCTTGGCTAGCTGCTAAAAACTGATAATCTTGGGTGCTCAAGCTTTTACCAGCAGCCCATTCTCGCGCATCTTCCAATGCTTGACCGCGCAACAATCGAGATTCATCTTGACAATTTGATACTATCCATGCTGTTAGCGATTCAGCATAAGGGCGCAAGTCTCCTAGTGCTTTTTCTACCCAGTTTTGGTTGAATATTGCTGCGTAAATTCGGTTAGATACGGTTAATTTTTCGCCACGTTTTACTACTAATCCGCTGAGTCGCAATTCAGTTTGTTCGGAAGTATCGTCGGCGTCGATCCCCTCTGCCAGGGGGGGCATGGGGGCAGGGGTAGGCACGGGGGCACTACCCCTACAAATTTCTCCTTGACCTGAGAGTGCTAGTATTTTTTGATATAGTCCTAATAACCTACTAGCGCGGTGCTGATTTCTCAAAAGGCGATCGCGAATTGTCTTCAAATGCACTGGCTCATCAGCAGCTTCCCAATTATCAATAATCTGAGATTGCACAATCTCCCTAATTAACAACTGGTTCGTAGTGAGGACTTCAATCCTTCTTGCTTCTTCGTTCCCCCCTTGGGGGGGGTAGGGGGGGGTTATTCTTGCTTCTTCTTTCCCCTTTTTGGGGGGGGTGCTTCTTGCTTCTTCCTTCCCCTTTTTGGGGGGGGTGCTTCTTCCTTCTTCGTTCCCCCCTTGGGGGGGGTAGGGGGGGGTTATTCTTGCTTCTTCCTTCCCGTTTTTGGGGGGGGTGCTTCTTCCTTCTTCCTTGCCTTGAACTATCAATTTACACAACTTTTGAGTCAGAAAGGGTTGACCACCAGTCCACTCCAAAATCTCTTGTAAAACTTCTTGAGAATTGTCAACTTTACCCTCAAACCCCTTGACTAAAGGCAAAGATTCGTGTAACTTAAAACCCTGAAGTTCAATAGCTCGACCAATATTAAACGGCGTCCGAGTTGCATCACTAATTAAATCCGATGGCGTAGCTACTCCCAGCAAAACAAATGTCAACCGCTGATATTCTGATTTGTGAGCGCGTTTATTATAGCAAGATCTAATCAAGGCAAAAAAGTCATCTAGCGATTCTTTGAAACTGAGAACGCTATCAATTTCATCAATAAAAATAACAATATTTTGAGAAATTTTGACCAGCAATAATTCTTCAATTAACTCTCCTAAACGTTGGACTGGCGACATCAATTCTCTCTCCCGCCACCAAGTCATAAACTCGACTGCGTTAAACAGGTTAAAATTGCACAAAAGTTTGTAAGCGACGCCGCCGTACCACTTATCGAGAGAGACTTGCTGGTTGCCAATGTCCGAAAGGTCGATCGTAGCACAAGCAATGCCATCAGCCGATAGCTTTTGTACGGTGCGCACCAACAAACTAGATTTGCCCATTTGTCGGGAATTGAGCACGTAGCAAAATTCACCATTTTTGAGGGCTTGATAAAGTTCTGAGTCAGCTTGTCGCACTACATAAGTAGGTGCATCTTGCGGGAGACTGCCGCCGATTTGATATTGGTAATCGACTGTCATGAGTTTGCCTTTAGTTGATTATTGTGTCACTTGTGTTGTGCCTTTACCGCAAATAACTTTGCCATTTTGATAAATTGGTTTTGCTGGTTCAATTGTACCGGGAGAATCAGCTTCGCACAAGATGGGTGTTGTGATTGCATCTCGGCATTTGGATCGAATTGTTTAGCAGGAACTAGAAAGACAGCGCTGACATAACTTTTTTCTGTTTTGGTTCCGATGGTATCTCCAGAATTATCTCATTAATAAATGAGGGGCGATCTAGCACGCCAATTACTCAGAGGTACATTAAAAAAAAGAAGCATTTATAACCATAAAGTGAAATGCTAGATAACTGAAATCTTTGTGGACTCATGAGCTTCTATCTTCTTTGTTTGTAGTCAGAACTTTAGTCCTTAAAATGTCAATCAAATTCAGCGAGGCAGAGCCTCTGGATCTGCGTTACCAGGCAGAGCCTGGTAACGAGAGCAAGCTTAAGTCCTCTTTAGAGGACTTTCGCTTTGAGGCAGGGGTTTAAACTCCTGCTGGACTTTGGGAAAGCGCGTGTTTATTGTCAGGAATGGGCAGATACTGAAAACCAGGAAAACAAGGAAATACTAATCGCTAAGCTCGTAGGTGTTGTATATCTTTACGGTCAATTGATGTTGGCTGAATCGCTTTAGTGCCGATCGCAAAATCGCGCAATTCCACCCTCGTAAACTTGACACCCCAAGGATCGGTGGTTGTATCCAACTCCTCCACTAAAGCATTATTGAGTAAATTGCGAGCCGTGTAAAGTTCCTCGACAGTTAATTTAGCAATCTGAGTCCGAATTGAAAGAATCAGCATATTGAACATAGCTTCCTTGAGATTCTGCACCTTGTAAGAAGCTTTTTCTAAGTCAATAACTCGCCAGTACACAATAAATTCAAGGGTGACAGAAACGCGATCGCGAGTTGCGCATTGTTGGGGTGGCAGTTTTAACATTTGCTCGCGCAGAGTTTGTTTATAAGCGACTGTTTCCACAAAGGGAATCAGAAATGTCAAACCAGGTTCGAGTTTTTTGCGATCGTACTTTCCGAAAATTTCAACTAAGGCTTCATCTCCTTGACGGACAATTTTAACACTGCTGGCTAAGGATACACCGGTGATTGCAAACAACACCATCAAAAAATACTGATACATAGTGAATCTCCTGGTAAATAGTTGACAATTGACAGTTAATAGTGATTTCTTAGTCCGCGAAGGCGGACTTTGTTTGTGTAGAAGCGATTTCAATCGCCGAGTCATATGTTGATGTGAATTAATTTGTCAGGTACAACAATCAACGTATTTCCTTCGCGGCGCAAAACGTAAACTTTTTGTCTGGGTGCGATTCCTTGGGAATCTTCATTGCGGGCTTTCCAAGAAGCACCTTCATAAATCACCATTCCAGTTTCTCCTGGGGAAATTTCGGAGATTGTTGTCGCTTCGGTTGCTTCGGGAATCACAAACTTTTTGCGAACAATGAAAATCGGTCGAATCCAGATACTTAGGGCGAGAGATATCCCCATCCAGTAGAATATCTGCCAGTCAAAATCTTCATACATTACGTTCGCCCAACTAAACTGAAATGCTACCGCTCCTCTCCACAAAATAAACGATGAAATTAGAGCAGCAGCCCCCATCATCAGCAGGTAAAACCTGTATTTTTGGGGCTGAGTTTTTTGGATTAATAGATCGATCGCACTTAGTACAACACCTAGTAGCAACCAAAAAATCGGCGGTGTGAAAGCGAAACCGGGTTGATTAGTGGCTAACGCCAGCGACCAAATTAGGATAGAGTACATAATTATTCACCCCCTTGTGACAGCGATCGACTTGGTTATTTCTAATCTAATCAGGCCGCTATTTGAGTTGGTGAGTGAGTTATTCGAGAATTCATCGACTTTTCATCGACTTTTCATCGACTTTGGGACCCTTGGCATTTATGATGGTTTTAGTGTCTCGATCGTTATAAGCAATGGCTCGATCGCTTAGGCTGCGTCTCCAGTACATTCCCGCAGTTAAATCGTCTCTCCTGAGAAATGGCTTTCCCAGTCAGAAAATCCTGGCTGAGGATTTAGGGATAGCCCAATCTACTGTCAGCCATTTCCTGAATGGCAAACCTGTGGATTATGCCAATTTCATCGAAATTTGTCGCGGATTGGGTCAGGAATGGCGCGATATAGCCGATTTTGAGCTGGAATCCCCGCCCGATGAGGTGTTGCCAATATCTGCAAAAATTGCGATCGCCCAATCCAGTGCAGACCAGGAATTAGCTGTCAATTTGAGCACAATCACTAACACAAAACAGTCAATAATTCAACCCTTGCCCGCCGCAGCGCCAGAATTGCCGGGAGGACAAGTAGATTTAGTTTCTAGTTTTTATATCGATCGCCCTCCCATCGAATCCCGCTGTTATGAAACCATTAGCCAGCCGGGAGCGCTGATTCGCATTAAAGCTCCCAGACAGATGGGCAAAACTTCTTTAATGGCGAGGATTTTGCATCATGCTGCACAGCAAGGTTCTCGCACGGTGGCGCTGACTTTTCAACTAGCAAATAGGAGAGTTTTCGCTAATTCTGATACTTTTTTGCAGTGGTTTTGTGCTAGCATCGGTCAAGAGTTGGGAATGTTGGAACAATTGCCAAAATGCTGGGAATTAGCTGATTTGATTGGTAGCAATCAGTGCTGTAAGGCTTACTTTGAACAGTATTTGCTGTCAGAATCCTCACCGCCTTTGACTTTGGGTTTGGATGAGAGCGATCGCCTCTTTGAATCGCCGGAAATTGCCGATGACTTTTTTGGATTGTTGCGCGCTTTGCACGAAGAAGCAAAACGGCGAGATATTTGGAAAAAATTTCGCTTGATTGTGGTGCATTCGACGGAAGTATATATCCCGCTGGATGTGAATAAATCGCCGTTTAATGTGGGATTGCCGATAGAATTGCCGGAGTTTAATGTGCAGCAAGTGCAAGATTTGGCAAAACGGCACGGATTGAGTTGGAGTGCTGCTGAAGTAGCAGAATTGATGAGTTTAGTAGGTGGAAATCCTTATTTAGTGCGGCTGGGAATGTATCATATTTCGCGTCAAGATGTGAGTTTAGATCGGTTAGTGAAAGAATCTGCAACTGAAGCGGGAATTTACAGCGATCATTTGCGCAGACATTTGTGGAATTTAGAGAAATATGGGGAATTAATGGAGGGGATGAGAGAGGTGACGAGTGTTTCCCAGCCAGTGCGATTGAGGTCAGAATTGGGGTTTAAGTTAAATAGTATGGGGCTGGTGAAGTTGGATGGAAATCATTGTATTCCGAGATGTCGCTTGTATGAGGAATATTTTCGCGATCGGCTAAATGGCAAATAATTCTTACAAGACTTACGCAACGGGCCTTGCGAAGATCGAATTGGTGTTTACTTAAGACTAAAAACCTTGAGAAATCTCGTTTTTCCCGATCGTCTAGATCCCCCTAAATCCCCCTTAAGAAGAGGGACTTTGAGAGCGCTTCCAGTCCCCCCCTTAAGAAGGGGGACTTTGAGAGCGCTTCCAGTCCCCCCCTTAAGAAGGGGGACTTTGAGAGCGCTTCCAGTCCCCCCCTTAAGAAGGGGGACTTTGAGAGCGCTTCCAGTCCCCCCCTTCTTAAGGGGGGCTAGGGGGGATCAAAGTCGATGAGAAGTCGATGAGAACTCACTCATGTTCTCAAATAGTGACGTGATTTAATAGAAATATGGTAGAAAGTGCGATCGACCAGGTTGGCAAATCCTCAGTCCAAGGTCAAAGAGGCGCTACCTCAAAGCCGAATCTCGCACATCTCCTAAGACAAATCATCGTCTAAAAACTTCTCGTGTCAAACATTTGGAGAACAACTATGCAACTCGAAGAAAAGCCTGAACTAAACCAAATTAACCAAAAATCGGAAGCTTTGGTAAAAACTTATCAACCCGATCGGCCCATCACAGAACCTAAATCTGTCGCCAAAAATTATCAGCCAGATTTGTGGCCAATAAAAAAACGTAAATCTGTGGCAGTAACTTTACTGAAAATAACTTTTCTGTATTTTCCTTTGGGTATAATACTTTCTGTGATAGTTGCTGCGATCGCCATCCCTGAAGTTGCGAATTGTGGCGGCAATAAAGCGAAGCATTCAGAAGCTAAGCAATATGTTGCCTCAATCAACAAAGGTCAACAATTTTATTATGCAGAGAACAATACATTTTCCAATTCCATTAGTCCCTTGGGTCTCGGCATTAAAACTCAGACCACCAACTATAACTATTCAGCCATAGCTACCAAAAATGCTGCGTTTAGTTATGGGGTAGCCCGCAGCGATAATCTTCTTAGCTATGTCGGGGCTGTATTTTTAGTACCTGTTTCCCCAGCAGATAAAAATGAAAAGACTACTGTATTCATTGTGTGTGCAGCAAATTATCCTGGGAATATCCAACCAGCTAATCCTATCCTTCAGAATGATGCTCCTGTTTGCGCTGCTGGTACGCAACCATTAACGAATTAAATATCGACATTAATCAGAATCTCATGTCACCTGAAATTATCAAAGGTTTCGTCATCTTAGCTTGCATCTTCATTCCCCTAGAAAGAATCTTTGCTTTACACAATCAAAAAGTCTTTCGTCGCGACTGGAAAACCGATGCTACCTATTTTTTTACAGGCCACTTTATTGGCCGATCAGGCGCGATTATTGTGGCTGTAACCTTGTCGCTGATGACCGATCTATTCAACCCAGAATTGCAAACCAAAATAGCCTCTCAACCTATCTGGTTGCAGTTGGCAGAAGCAATTGTAATTTCAGATATGGCATATTACATCGCTCACCGACTGCTGCATGAAGTACCCTGGCTGTGGCAATTTCATGCAGTCCATCACAGCATTGAACGCATGGACTGGTTAGCAGCAGTGCGGGTGCATCCCTGCGAGCAACTCTTTACTCAGATTTGCAAAATGATGCCTCTTTACTGGTTGGGATTTACTAAGGAAACTTTTGCGGTTTATGCTCTTTATTCGGCGGCGATCGCATTTTTAATTCATGCTAACATTAGCATCAAGTTTGGCCCGCTCAAGTGGTTCGTCGCCACCCCGGAATTCCATCACTGGCATCACAGTCTAAGTCCCAAAATTTACAACAAGAATTTTGCCGTTCAGTTGCCACTTTTAGATTTGCTATTTGGTACTATGTATATGCCCGTCCAAAAAATGCCCGATCGATATGGCATTTCTGATGCTATACCTGCTGGATATGTCGGACAAATGTTCTATCCATTTTCAAGGATGATGAAAAATGCTAAATCTAAATTTAAAACAAAGTATTAATCGCTATTCTCGCCCGTGGCTGGTAATTATGGGCTTGGGATTAATTAGTCTTGGTTCTTTGAGTGCAGTTGCCCTATTTAATCACATGGATATTCCCACTTTTATCGCTAGTTTAAATACCAAACAAGTAACTGTTGCCCAATTGCAGCAAGGTAAGTTGAAGCCAGTGATTTTGATAGATGTGCGATCGCCTGAAGAATACGCCGAAGATCGCATCGGTGACAGTCCGCTGGTTCCCCTAACTGATATTGAGATGGGGTTCGGGGCTAAACAGGTTCAAGCCATTGTCAAAGCTAGAGTTAAATCCGATCGACCTCAGCCAATAGTTGTACTGTATTGTGCTAGAGGAGGGCGATCGATTAAAGCATACCACAAATTGGAAAAAATGGCTCAGTATTCCCAAGATATTCCGCGAAATAAGACTCAACAAAATCAGGATATGCCCTTTAATTTTGTTGTCCTTTCCGGCGGTATCAAAGCGTGGCGACAAGCAGTGCCTGCTCAAAAAGATGCCACGATTTTAGGCAGAATTACTGTACCACAGAAAGCAACTATCAAAAGTAATTAGCTAAGAATCAGCATAATTTATGCGCTACAACGGCGGACTGAACTATGAAAGAGTAGCCTTTGTTAATTACTGCTACTGTACCTCGTAACAGCGGGAACCGCTGTATATAATCAGGAGTGCAACCGGAATTGATATTAAAACTTAAAAATTAATATAAATCAATATTAGTTGACTAATTAAACTTCCCGATCTAACAGAATATAATTTGATTATACTCAGCGTGTACTAGCCTCCATGAATCTCAAGGAACCCTTGCACAGTCATCTGATTCAAATTGTACGCGATCGCCACCCATACCTCGCATCAGGTGGACATTTCTATGTCCAGCAATACATCCGCGAACAGTTCGCACAGTGGGGAACTGTAGAAATAGATGATTTTGCGGTGCGCGGCCGGATTCATCACAATTTGATTTTGGATTTACCCCCCCTCAGTCCCCCCCTTAGCAAGGGGGGGAAGCTAGAACAGCTACCCCTTAGCAAGGGGGGGAAGCTAGAAAAGCTACCCCTTAGCAAGGGGGGGAAGCTAGAAAAGCTACCCCTTAGCAAGGGGGGGAAGCTAGAACAGCTACCCCTTAGCAAGGGGGGGAAGCTAGAACAGCTACCCCTTAGCAAGGGGGGGAAGCTAGATAATTTGCCGATCGTCATTGGTGCCCATTACGATACAGTACCCGGTACGCCTGGGGCCGATGACAATGCTACTGGGGTGGCTGTTTTGTTGGAACTCGCAAGGGCGATCGCACTTCAACCTCTCAAATATCCAGTGAAATTAGTCGCCTTCGATATGGAAGAATCCGGCTATTTCGGTAGCAAGGATTATGCTGATAAGTTAAAAGCACAAAAACAGTCCCTTCGGTTGATGATTTCTTTGGAAATGTTGGGTTATTGCAACCACAATCCCAACTCCCAAAAGTATCCTAGTGGATTGAAATATTTTTATCCCAATTCTGGCAATTTTATTGCTTTAATTGGTAATCTGCGGACTGTTCCAGATTTGATTAATTTGAGTGACAAAATTCGCAAATCTGGTCAGTTGTGCGAGTGGTTGCCGGTGCCGAATCGAGGTTTAATTGTGCCGGATACTCGCCGCAGCGATCATGCTCCTTTTTGGGATAATGGTTATCCGGCTATCATGGTGACTGATACTGCTAATATGCGCAATCCTCACTATCATCAAGCTAGCGATCGGATTGAAACTTTGGATTTAGATTTTCTCGCTGGTGTTTGTGGGGGGCTGATTGAGGCTATTCGACATTTATAGGAATTTTAGGGTAACGAACCGCGAAGGTGCAAAGGGCGCGAAGGAAGAAAAGAAAAGTTATGATTTTTATGAGTGGAAAGTTATGATTTTTATGAGTTGACTTGCTGGTAACTTTGTTGAATAATTTTAATTTATTCAAATATTACAGTTGAGAAAAAAATATGAATGCTGATTTTGTCGATCGCCAAAGCTGGCAATTTTGGATCGATCGCGGCGGTACTTTTACTGATATTGTAGCTAAAAATCCTGATGGTAAACTAATTATTCACAAGTTGCTATCGGAAAATCCCGATCGCTACACAGATGCCGCAGTTCAAGGAATTCGGGATATTTTGGGAATTCCGACAGATGTTCCGATTCCCGCGGCCACAATTGCTGCGATTAAAATGGGGACGACGGTGGCGACAAATGCTTTGCTGGAACGCAAGGGCGATCGCACGCTGCTGTTAATTACTAAAGGTTTTCGGGATGCGCTGAGAATTGGCTACCAAAACCGCCCGAATATCTTCGCGCGTCAGATTGTGCTGCCGGAAATGTTGTACGATCGAGCGATCGAAGTTACTGAACGCTACAGCGCCACAGGTGAGGAGTTAATTGCTGTTAATTTCGATTTTATCCCATCTTTGCAGCAAGCCTATGATGATGGAATTCGCAGTTGTGCGATCGTATTTATGCACGGCTACCGTTACTGGGAACACGAACAACAAGTGGCTGAAATTGCCAAGCAAATTGGCTTTACCCAAATATCAGTATCTCACGAAGTTAGCCCGCTGATGAAATTAGTTTCGCGGGGAGATACTGCGGTTGTCGATGCTTATTTATCTCCGATTTTACGCCGCTATGTCGAACAAATAACCAATGAATTGATCGAGGCAGAGCCTCTGGATCTGCGTTCCCAGGCAGAGCCTGGGAACGAGGAACTCCCTTCCCATTCCCCCTCCCCTTCTTCCGATTCCCCCCTAGGGGGGGGCAGGGGGGGGTCAGGAAATAGTAGCCCAACTCCCAATTCCCCATTCCCTTCTTCCGATTCTCCCCTAGGGGGGGGCAGGGGGGGGTCAGGAAATAGTAGCCCAATGCCCAATTCCCCATTCCCTAAATTAATGTTTATGCAGTCGAATGGCGGCTTAGTTGATGCCGCCCAATTTCAAGGAAAAAACAGTATTTTATCTGGCCCGGCTGGGGGAATTGTCGGCGCAGTTAAAACCAGTAAACTCGCTGGTTTTGATAAAATTATTACTTTTGATATGGGCGGAACTTCTACGGATGTTGCCCATTTTAATGGGGAATATGAACGAGAATTTGAGACAGAGATTGCTGGTGTCAGATTGCGATCGCCCGTGATGGCAATTCATACTGTAGCAGCCGGTGGTGGTTCTATTGTATTTTTTGATGGCGCCCGTTACCGCGTTGGGCCTGCTTCTGCGGGGGCGAATCCTGGGCCTGTTTGCTATCGGAAAGGTGGCCCTTTGACGGTGACTGATTGCAATGTGATGTTGGGCAAAATTCAGCCGGATTTTTTCCCGAAAGTTTTTGGATTGGATGCAGATTTGCCGATCGCCTCTGATGTCGTCAGGCTAAAATTTGTGCAATTAGCGGCGGAAATTGGGGGCGAGAGGACACCGGAACAGGTGGCGGAGGGTTTTTTGGCGATCGCCGTGGAAAAGATGGCTAATGCGGTGAAAAAAATCTCTCTTCAGCGCGGTTATGATGTTTCGGAATATACATTGTGCTGTTTCGGCGGTGCGGGGGGCCAACACGCTTGTGCGATCGCCGATGCTTTGGGTATGAAACGGGTATTTATTCACCCCTATGCGGGGGTGTTATCCGCCTATGGTATGGGTTTGGCTGATGTGCGGGCTATGCGCGAAAGGGCGATCGAGCAACAATTAAGTCTCGATTTAATTAATGATTTGCAGCCTATTTTGGCAGAATTGGAGGCTGAAGGAAGGAGGGAATTGAACCGCAGCAGCGCCGAAGTGGCAGAGGAAAAGGCAGAGGTTTTAGTTATTAGCAAGCTGCACTTAAAATATCAGGGAAGCGATTCGGTTTTACCAGTAAATTTCGCTCCCACTATTGAGATAATGCAGGCTGAATTTGAAGCAGTCCACCGACAGCGTTACAGTTTTATTATGCCAGAAAAAGCGCTGATTGTGGAAGCAGTTGCGGTGGAAGTTGTAGAAACAATGGATGTGCCGGATAGGTCAATAATTGCCTCTGATTGTGACACAGGCATCTTAGCGGTGCAACCAATTTCAACAGTCGAAATGTATGTGGCTGGTGGCTGGCGGGAAACTCCTGTGTATAAAAGGGAGAATTTGCGATCGCACGACTGCATTACTGGCCCAGCCTTGATTGTCGAACCCACGGGAACCAATGTCATTGAACCGGGATGGGAAGCGGAATTAACTTCCAGAAACGATCTCATTTTGAACCGCAGATGCAGCCAAATAAACCCAGATCGTCCCCGTTTATCTACGGTTGAAGCAGATCCGGTGTTGCTGGAAATCTTTAATAATCTGTTTAGGGCGATCGCCGAAGAAATGGGCATCACTTTACAAAATACATCTTCATCAGTTAACATCAAAGAACGCCTCGATTTTTCCTGCGCCATCTTCGACCAAAACGGGCAATTAGTAGCCAACGCCCCCCACATTCCCGTCCATCTCGGATCGATGAGCGAAAGTATTTCAGCTTTAATTTTAGCAAAAAATGCTACTCTTAAACCGGGAGATGTTTATGTGTCTAATAATCCCTACAACGGCGGCACGCACTTGCCAGATATCACCGTTATTACCCCAGTATTTGATAATACTAATTCTCTGCCTCTATTCTATGTAGCCTCGCGAGGACATCATGCCGATATTGGCGGCATCACTCCCGGTTCCATGCCTCCTAACAGTACGATAGTAACTGAAGAAGGCGTATTGCTGGACAATTTTCAGCTAGTAAAGGAGGGGAAATTCCAAGAAGCACAATTACTAGAAATTCTCACCTCCGGCAATTTTCCAGCCCGCAATCCTGCTCAAAATATAGCAGATTTACAAGCACAAATTGCCGCCAACAAGCGCGGCGCTGAAGAACTTCTCAAAATGGTAGAACATTACAGCTTGGAAACAGTGCAAGCTTATATGGGCTTCGTCCAAGACAATGCTGAGGAGTCGGTACGCAGGGTAATTGATGTGTTGCAAGATGGCGAATTTACCTATGGGATGGATAGTGGCGGACAGATTAAAGTAGCCATCACTATTGACAAATCAGCCCGCAGTGCCAAAATAGATTTTACTGGTACTTCTGGTCAACAAATCAACAACTTTAATGCTCCCGCAGCAGTGTGTAAAGCCGCTGTTTTGTATGTTTTTCGCACCTTAGTAGATGACGATATTCCTCTGAATGCAGGCTGTTTAAAACCTCTAGAAATCATCAATCCCGAAGGCTGTATGCTGAATCCACGCTATCCGGCGGCGGTAGTTGCTGGTAATGTGGAAACTTCGCAGAATATTACCGATGCTTTGTATTGTGCGTTGGGAGTGATGGCGGCTTCCCAGGGAACTATGAATAATTTTACCTTTGGAAATCAGCGCTATCAATATTATGAAACAATTTGCGGTGGTTCTGGCGCTGGTGCAGATTTTGATGGTACTGATGCGGTGCAAACTCACATGACTAATTCCCGTTTAACCGATCCAGAAGTGTTGGAATGGCGCTTTCCGGTACTGTTAGAAAGTTTTGCTATTCGGGCTAATAGTGGCGGCAATGGATGTCATCGCGGCGGGAATGGTGTGGTGCGGCGAGTGCGGTTTCGGGAGGCGATGACGGCGGGGATTTTATCGGGGAGGCGGGTGATTTTTCCCTGCGGTTTGAATGGGGGAGAAAACGGTGTTTTGGGACGGAATTATGTGGAAAGGATTGATGGGAAAGTTGAGGAGTTGGGGAGTACGGCGACTGTGGAAATGCAGCCTGGGGATGTTTTTGTCATTGAGACTCCTGGGGGTGGAGGTTATGGTACTATTATGTAGCAGCGGTAAAATGAACTAGAGTCTAGAGGTAATAGTCATGGCTGACAATTCTTTTTTTGATGAGTCCAGAGATAATTCTTTAGTGAAATCAGCAATAGTTGCTAAATACTTTTGGGCCTGGGCAAAAGTAATTATACCCACAGCCAAGAAAAAGAGTAATAAAATTGCCTATATTGATTTGTTCTCTGGGCCAGGTCGCTATGAAGACGGTTCTAAATCTACTCCACTACTTATCTTGGAACGTGCTATTGCCGATCCCGATATGTCACAAATGCTAGTAACCTTGTTTAATGATAAGGACTCAAATAATACTCAGTCTCTCGACCAGGCTATAAAATCAATTCCAGATATAGGAAGATTAAAGCATACACCAAAAGTTGTGAACCAGGAGGTTGGAGAAGAAATTGTCGAAGCAATTCAAAAAATTAATTATGTTCCTACACTATTCTTTATCGACCCTTGGGGTTATAAAGGCTTGTCTCTTGGGCTAATTGGAGCGGTTATTAAAGATTGGGGCTGCGATTGTATATTTTTCTTTAATTACAATAGAGTAAATATGGGATTACCTAACGTTTCTGTAGATAAACACATGAACTCTCTATTTGGTCAAGAGCGAGCTAATGCGCTTCGGGAACAACTAAAATTGAAACAACCCTATGAGCGAGAGTTGGTTATTGTGGAGGCCATCTCTCAGGCTTTAAAAGAAATAGGTGGCAACTACGTTCTGCCTTTTTGCTTTAAAACCGATACAGGAACCAGAACTAGCCACCATCTAATTTTTGTGTCTAAGAATGTGCTTGGTTACTCAATAATGAAAGAAATTATGGCAAAAGAAAGCTCTAGTACAGAACAAGGCGTACCTTTGTTTGAGTATAATTCAGCCACACAATATCAACCTTTACTTTTCGAGCTATCACGACCGCTTGACGATTTGGAAAATATGCTGTTGAATGAATTTGCTGGTCAAACACTGACGATGGAAGCAATTTATAATCAGCATCATGTTGGCAAGCGTTACATTAGTAAAAATTACAAGGAAGCTCTGCGGAAACTAGAACAACAAGGTAAAATTATAGTAGATCCACCTGCGAGTAAACGAAGAAAGTACAAAGGAGAAATTACCTTTGGAGAGCAGGTGAAAGTTACATTTTTACCAAAGTAGGTATTACTACTTTATTTGAGTTGCGACTCCCACTCAAAGTGTATCGATTCCATTTCTTTTGGTGTTTTTCCCATGCTTCTGGCATTTCATCCCAAATTTTATCATCAAGAAGTCTCCCAGCAGCTTTAGGTGTTCTACCTCCCCATTGCTTGAAGAAAAACGCGACTCCAGCATCCTGACACTGATCCCGAATACTTTGTGCCCATTCTTTCTGCATCGGACGGTATTTTTGCCCAGATTCTCCCCCAACTATTACCCAGTGAATATCTGTTAGATCGAGTTGCAAGGGCCCTAAAAGTGGTTCGCAGGATAAAAAGCGTACCTTGGCATTGACTTGTCGCAAATAATCTACACGATGGACATAGTTTTGATTTTCTACAGACACCCCCATCCAAATATTATCAGACCAATCAAGTTGAGGCGCTAACTCTAGTAAACGTTCATGTCGCTTGGTAAGGATTTGATAAATGTGATGAGGAGTTTCACGCATTACCTCAAAAACTTGTCTCAGAAATTCAAGAGAAACATCTTCATGGAACAAATCGCTCATTGAGTTAACAAAAATGCGACTAGGCTTTCGCCAAGTTTTAGGTTCATTTAAACGCTTTGGATATTCCGTTAAATCAAAGCCGTTAGGAAAATTAGTATGGAATCGCTTTGTTAATGCTTCCGCATAACAATGCGCGCAACCTGGACTGACTTTATCGCAGCCAGTTGTCGGATTCCAGGTCCGATCGGTCCATTCTATACCAGTATTAATGCTAGACATACAATAACTTTACCATTAATAAAAGTTTTTCGGCGCTACATAAATACAATTAAAATATACTAATTGAAATTTATTCAGCCTTGCCTACAACTTAATTATATAACTAATTGACTTAAATATCAACAATATTTTAATGCAATAATTTAAGGCACTTGCATTAAATGTATATCGTGTTGTAAAATCGTGCTGCACCAGCATATTTTACCAAAACAATTGTGCAAACACCTAATTTTTCCGAATTCAACCATCCTGTGGTCAAATCTCTGTTCCATCACAGCGATCGCCAATTATTGACCCTGTTTCAAAATCATCCCGATCAGGGTAAGTTCTTTACGGCAATTTTTTGCCGCTACGCTCAAATAGTGCATTCCCTAATTCGCCATTCTGTGCGATCGCCAGTCCAAGGAGATTACCTATTCGCCCACACTTGGCTGCACATCTATCACGAACTCCGAGGCCTCGATTTGCGCCGGGAAATCCAAGAGTCTGATGGCGACAATCTCAGTCTGCAAAACTGGCTCATTAATGTCACCGCTATCTGCATAAATCAAGCCGAATTGCCTCCTGTTGAGACGATTCATTATTCTTTGCAATCCGCTCCACCTCCTCTCTGGTGTTACCTCAAACAAGCCTTAGAATTGTTAGCACCCCTACCACGTTTAGTTGTGTTGATGGCTCAGACTTTCCGCTGGAGCGAAACCAGAATTGCTGCTTATTTACAAGCAGAAGGTGAAGCTATTTCGCCGGCTCAGGTAAGGGCTTTACTGCAAAAAGGATATCAAACTCTGGAATCAAATTTGCCCGATGATATTCGAGCTATTTATCTCGATGAAAATCTTGACTATCAACAGGCACTTGTTTAGATATACACATTTACTGTAGTAAAAATAACACCATCATAAACCCGCCTTTTCTAGTTCTAGGGGCGGGTTTTACCCGAAATTTTTGCTAGAACTAACAGCATACTAAACCAGCCCTTTCGCGAATACAGAGGAAAAAATGGCAGTTTATCAAGTTCGGTTGGTAAATCAGGAACTGGCGCTCGATCGCACGATCGCCGTACCAGACGACCAGTATATCTTAGATATGGCAGAAGATGCCGGCATTCGCTTGCCCAATGGATGCAAGCAAGGAGAGTGTTCTGCCTGCGTTGTCAAGCTGCTTAGCGGCGAAATCGACCAAAGCGAACAAAAGTTTTTGAAGTCCTCAGAATTGCAAGCTGGCTACGCTGTTACTTGTGTAGCTTACCCGCTTTCTGACTGCACTTTGTTAACTCATCAAGAACAGGTTTTGTATCACACATCTCTTTATTTGAAGTAATATCGTTGACCGTTGGATCGGAATGATTTAACCTTACTAGAACGCAGAGAACACAGAGGGAGATAACAGAGATCAATAATTCCCGTGCTACCGGATTTGAAGTAAGGGGGGTAGGCACCGGGGCACTACCCCTACAGAATCATCGTTTTCTGGAGAATGAAACACCCCTGCCCCCAAGGGAGGATGAGGGATATTCAGGAAGAATTCAACTGTCAACGTTCCAGCAATTGCAGCATCCGCTGAAGCGGAACTTCTACCCAATCCACGCGGTAATTAAGTTCATACACCAGCTCAGAAACCGTTTTTTCTAAGATGTAAGCATCCAGCAAAACTTGTATTTCCGGGATGGATTTGGGCAAGAAATTTGCATCCGCTGCTTTCTGCAAATAACTGTTGAGAAAAGTCAGGCTAACCCAACGATCCCAAACCTTAGCCCACTGCTGCATCTCCGATAAATTTTCAGGACGAATCATCCCACTTTCTACTTCATTGCGGAGTCCCAAACTAACAGCATAGTTGAAAGATTGTAGCATTCCCGCCACATCTCGCAGGGGCGATCGCTTCATCCGCCTCTCGCTTAAGGGTCGATTTCTTTCTCCTCCAAAGTTAATAATCACAAACTCTTTCCCTGTATACAGAACTTTTCCTAAATGAAAGTCCCCATGACAGCGAATTCGCTCTGCCGTGATTTTCAAGTTCAAAATAGATTTGAAACGTTCCATCAGCAAGTCTTCCCGATTTAGCAGAGTTTGTCCCAATTTTTGGGTTTCCGGTGGCAGTTGGGACAGCCGTTTTTTCAGTAGCAGCAAAGTCCTTCCTGCTAAATTTCTCATCTGTTGATAGATGGAACGTTGGTAAAATGAAGTGAAATTTTCTGGAGCAAAATCAGGATTTTGTGCATCGGAAGCTAAAGCTAGGTGAAGTTCGGCTGTCCGCTGTCCTAAAAGTTCGGCGGAGGCTAAATAGGAACCGATTAGTTCGCGAGCTAATTCGGGAACTGCTAGGGATAAGTCGGATACTAACGAGTTTGAATTCCGCTGCATTCGTGAGGTGTTGGCATTGGGTAAATAATTTTCGGGGTCCGTAGATAAGTTGTCTGCTGCATACTTTGCTTCTACTGCCATTACTTGCTCGAAATAGTCGCGCAATGTGTCTAAGGTATAGGACCAGGCATCCCTGCTATCGGGGACGAATTTTTGCAAGATACCCATTGTCATTACTGGTTTCCCTTCCGCCTGATATTCTAAATATCCGGCAATGGGAGCAAAGTGTTGAATCAAGTTGCGATCGGTTAAAAAGCGTCCGATTTCTAATTCTGGGTTGATACCTTCTTCAACTTTTCGTAATAGTTTGAACGCAAAGCGATCGCCGTAACCTGCGGATGTATTGCTATGTTCTTTTTTGAATACATGAGGTTCTAGCTTTGACAAATCTGGTTCAGAGGTGAGTGCATTGTCTGGAATTCCTAGCACTTTACCCGTGGCACCTTTGTAATTACCAGAATGGGCGATCGCCTCTAGCATAGCACTGAGAAAAGCTTTGTTAGTTGCTGCATCAAATAGTACCCCAACTTCGTCTTTTTCTAAAAATTGAATCCTGGCGATCGCCCGTTCGTCCACATCACCTTGAATCTCTTCCCAACCTACAGGCAAAACGTAAGTTTCGGCCATCCCTTCAGTATAATTTAACTGCAACAGTAAAATGTAGACTGTGGATTCTAATCCAGGAGATTTTTTACATTCAACTGGCACAATTTCATCTATTTGCAAAGATTGAATCGTCCTATCCCTACCTATAAACCAAGGACTAGAGCGCAAGTAATCAGGCAAAATAGGAACCAGTCCTTCTCTCAATTTACTGGTAGCAAAAGCTGTTTTCCAGTTGCCTGGGATACCTAATGTCGGCAGTTCCGTTTGAGGTAAGTGTAGGGAAAATTCTTCGGTTTTGACAGTAAGGGTAAACCAATAAAACGAGTGAGGACTCAAACTCAAAAAGTAAGCCGAATCGCCCACAGCCGGAAACTCTGTCCGACCAAAAATCTCCACCGGAATAGCACCTTTGAAGGGCGAAAGGTCTAATTCTGCCGTCTGTACGAAGCGGGACAAATTCGCTACTACTAAAACGTGTTCGTCTTGATAAGTACGCACAAAAGCTAAAACTTTGCGGTTTTCCGGGTAAAGAAATTCGCAAGTTCCGCGGCCGAATGCTTGGAATCGTTGGCGAATAGCTATGAGGCGTTTCATCCACCACCAAAGAGAATTTGGATTAGAGCGTTGCGCCTCCACATTCACAGATTCGTAGTGATATTCAGGGTCAACAATTGGCGGTGCGTATAGCCGTTGCTGGTTAGCACGACTGAAACCGGCATTGCGATCGCCACTCCACTGCATCGGAGTTCTCACGCCGTTGCGATCGCCCAAATAAATATTGTCACCCATCCCAATTTCATCGCCATAGTAAAGCACAGGCGTACCCGGAAGAGAAAGCAGCAAAGCATTCATCAACTCAATCCGGCGGCGATTATTTCCCATCAGTGGAGCCAAGCGACGGCGGATACCCAAATTAATCCTCGCCTGGGTATCTTGAGCGTAAACTCGGTACATATAATCTCGGTCTTCATCACTCACCATTTCCAGCGTCAGTTCGTCATGATTTCGCAAAAACAATGCCCACTGACAGTTATTAGGAATCTGGGGAGTTTGCTGGAGAATATCAATAATCGGAAAGCTATCTTCCATGTGTACAGACATGAACAAGCGCGGCATCAGCGGGAAATGAAAATTCATGTGACATTCATCCCCCTCCGCGTAATATTCAACCGCATCCTCCGGCCACTGATTCGCCTCAGCTAGCAGCATTCGGTTGGGGAATTTCTCATCTACGTGCTTCCGCAATTGTTTGAGAAATACGTGAGTTTCTGACAAGTTTTCACAGTTAGTACCTTCGCGCTCGTACAAGTAAGGCACCGCATCCATTCGCAGTCCATCCACTCCCATTGCTAACCAAAAATCTACCACATCTAATATGGCGAGACGCACCGCTGGATTGTCATAATTCAAGTCTGGTTGGTGGGAATAAAAACGATGCCAATAATAAGCTTTTGCTACGGCATCCCAAGCCCAATTAGAAGTTTCAAAATCCTGGAAAATAATCCGAGCATCTTGATATTTTTCTGGCGTATCGCTCCATACATAAAATTCTCTTTCTTTGCTACCTTTAGGAGCACGTCGCGCTTTCTGAAACCAAGCGTGTTGGTCTGAAGTGTGGTTGACAATTAACTCAATAATAACTCTAATTCCCCGCAGGTGGGCTTCTTCTAAAAGATGTTTAAAGTCTTCTAAAGTGCCATAAATCGGGTTGACACTCATATAATCGGAAGTATCGTAGCCATCATCTCGGAGCGGGGAGGGAAAAAAGGGCAGTACCCAAATTGCTGTTACTCCCAAGTTTTTCAGGTAATCCAGTTTTTCAGTTAACCCACGAAAGTCGCCGATACCATCACCATTGCTGTCGGCAAAAGCGCGAATTGGTACTTCGTAAATGATCGCATCTTTGAACCACAAAGGGTCGTCATTTAAGATTGAGTTTTGCATAATTATCCTGGGGAAGAAGGAAGAGGGTAGAGGGAATTGTGATAGCAATCAGATTTCATTGGCGATCGAGATTTTTTGGTTTCAGGAACCGCTCAGACACTGATGCGCGCTCAAATCGATCGACAGGTTGATAAATCCTGTAATGCTTGCTATTTTTCAAATCCAAACTTGTTGATTATAACTCATAACACCCTAGCACTTTCTCATACTAAAGGCTGAGTCGTTCACGATGGTTTATGAAGGCGAAACTTATAAATTATTAACAAAAAACTTGGCTAATCTGCGATATATCCTATCCTGAAATCAAGTCCTAATCTGTTTGCTGGTAACTTTTCCTTCGGCATCAATATTGTCAATAATGGAAATGCCTACTGCTAGTTATAGCTAATTTACCCCCATCTCCCTCCGTCTCTCTCCATCTGAAATTACTAGATGTCGGCGGTTGGAAGCATTAGGTGTGGCATTCCGTACCTATTGGACGGTTGGCACGACAATACACTATCTTGACATCCTCTGCAAACATTTGTTACATTTGTTTACATAAAACAACAAAACTTAAGGAAAAGCCGCCATGACTATCGTAATCGCCCTTTTAATCGTCGGTTGGGTAGCAGCCTCAGTAATTGGCACTCAAGCATACTTCCTGGGCGAACAGTCCAAGCCCATCCACGATCGCAATTGGAACTCAGAATCTTTTGAAAAATTGGCTGTAACCGTCACCGGAACAGAGATTGATTACAGCCTTCGCGTTCCCGCCTACAGCCTGGATGCCTATGGTAGCAGCACCATGTCCAATTCCTAATTTGAACCATTTTCAATAATAGGTAATACCAATTTCATAAAGTAGTGCGACATAACTACCCCCCCAACCCCCCCTTAGTAAGGGGGGGCTTTGAACGGCATCTGTAGCAAATATTTATGAAATTGGTATAAGTCCTGAAATCATTTGGGGAACAGGCTTTTTTGCCTGTTCCTAACCAAGCTACAAACTGTTACCAACTAAGGCCGGACGAGACTCTATTTTGCGAAATTGCAAACTATTATTTTCACAATCGATCGCAATTGTATCACCCTCCACAAACGCATTTTCCAGAATCTTATTAGCCAGTGGGTTTTCCAACTCGCGCTGAATAGCCCGTTTCAAAGGACGAGCACCATAAACTGGGTCGTAACCAACATCTGTGATATGGTTTTTGGCAGCATCCGACAGTTCCAAGGTAATCTTTTGTTCCGCCAACAACCGTTCAATTCGCTTGACTTGAATAGTGACAATTTGGCGGAGTTCAGTTTTGCTCAAAGTGTGGAACAAAATTGTCTCATCCACCCGATTTAGAAATTCCGGCCGGAAGTGCGATCGCAACGCATTCATCACCCGTTTTAACATTTGTTCGTACTCTTCGTCAGTCTCCCGTTCAGAAATAGGTAAACTTTCTGGTTCCTGAGAAATGGGAGGATTCACAACATCAGAAACTCGCGAAGCCGAAATTTCAACCGTACCATCATCATCAACTTTATAGTTGGTCTTTTGACTGGAAAAATCCGGGACTTCCTGCTTGCGAACGGTAGTTTTTTTAGGTGTTTTTCCCTTCTTAGAAAAGACTTCTAAAATGTGGTCGCTTCCGATATTGCTAGTCATCACAATCACGGTATTTCTAAAGTCCACCAATCGACCTTGAGAATCTGTGATTCTGCCATCATCCAACACTTGCAGCAAAATGTTAAATACATCCGGGTGTGCCTTTTCCACTTCATCAAATAACACCACCGAATAAGGATGTCTCCGCACTGCTTCGGAAAGTTGTCCCCCTTCATCGTAACCGACATATCCGGGGGGAGCTCCTACTAACCGAGAAACGTTTTGCTTCTCCATATATTCGGACATATCAATGCGGACGATCGCATCATCGCTATCAAATAAAAACTCCGCTAAAGCCCGCGCCAACTCAGTTTTACCGACACCTGTCGGGCCCATGAACAAGAAAGAGCCGATCGGCCTTCCGGGGTCTTTCATCCCCGCACGAGCTCGGCGAATGGCGGCAGCAACGGCTGTCACAGCCTCCTGTTGACCGATTACCCGGTGGTGCAAATGCTTCTCCAATTGCAGCAATTTTTGGCGTTCCGATTCCAGCAACCTGTTGACAGGAATCCCAGTCCATTTGGCAACAATTTCTGCAATATCACCCTCAGTAACTTTTTCGCGCAGTAGGGAAGAACCTTGAGATTGTTGTTTCAAAAGTTCGGCTTCTTTGGCTTCCCGATCGCGCACCGCAGTTTCCAATTTGCCGTACTTTAACTGGGCTGCTTTATTCAAATCGTAAGCTCTTTCTGCCTGTTCTATTTGCACTCGCAATTGGTCTTCTTCTGCTTTCAATTTATTGATGGCATCCAACAACTGCTTTTCGCCAGACCACTGAGAAGACAATTTTTCCTGTTTGACTTTCAAAATGTCAATCTCAGTTTTGATGCGTTCGATGCGGGGACCTATTCCCAAGGCTTGAGTACCTTTTCCCTCACCTTCGATGGACAATTTTTCCATTTCCAACTGCATCACGCGGCGGTCGATCGCCTCCAATTCCACAGGTTTAGAAGTAATTTCCATTTTCAAGTGGGCGGCGGCTTCATCTACCAGGTCGATCGCCTTATCCGGCAAAAAGCGATCGGAAATATAGCGAAAAGACAAAGTTGCAGCAGCCACCAAGGCCGAATCAGTGATTTTTACCCCGTGGTGGCGTTCGTAACGGTCTTTCAATCCGCGCAAAATCGAAATAGTATCTTCAACGCTGGGCTCGCCGACAAATACTTGTTGAAAACGGCGTTCCAAAGCCGGGTCTTTTTCGATATGCTTGCGGAATTCGTCGAGAGTTGTAGCGCCGATACAGCGCAATTCGCCGCGGGCTAACATGGGTTTCAACAAATTGCCCGCATCCATTCCTGAACCGGAACTACCGCCGCCGCCAGTACCGACAACGGTGTGCAATTCGTCAATAAATAGGACTATTTGCCCGTCGGAATCGATGACTTCTCGCAGGACCGATCGCAGTCGTTCTTCAAATTCGCCCCGGAATTTTGCCCCAGCAATTAAACTGCCCATGTCAAGGCTAAATAGTTGGCGATTTTTCAAAGATTCGGGGACGTCACCGTTAACAATGCGTTGGGCCAAACCTTCGGCGATCGCCGTTTTGCCGACTCCGGGATCGCCAATTAACACCGGATTGTTTTTTTGGCGGCGGGAAAGAACTTGGACTACCCGGCGAATTTCTTCATCGCGGCCGATTACGGGGTCAAGTTTGCCTGCTTTTGCAGCTTCGGTTAAATCGCGGCCGTATTTACTCAGGGCGTCGGAGTTAGCTTCCCCATCTCGATCGGGAGTTTTAGGGTTGCGGAGGCTGGATTTGTTGGTTTCGGAATTTTTTTCTGGGACTTTTGCAGTAGCGCGGACAGATTTGATGGCTTCTTCGAGTTTTGGGCGATCGATCGTACCGGATGCCGGTCTGCGATCGTAACCAGGGCGTCCCGGTGGCCCATCGCCCCTAGTCAGCAAACGCCTACCAACTCGTTCATCTTCTATTAAGCCAATTAATAAATGTTCAATGGCGATAAAATTATCTTGCCAAGTCACTCTGGTGGCTTCGGCAACATCTAACATCACATCTAAGCCACGACCGAGGTAGAGTTGTTCAGCGTTGGTAACTCTCGGCTGTCGTTTGGCAAAGGCTTCTAACTGTTGCCCAAAGCGGGTGACATCTATTCCGGCCAGGCTGAGAATCGTGTTTGCTAAACCAAGCTGTTCTAGAATGGCGATCGCTAAATGTTCAACCTCTAGCTGCTGATTGGCAAAACGGCGCGCTACATCCTGGGATTTGACAATGGATTCCCAGGCTTCATCGGTAAATTTGCTAGGGTCTGTTGGCTGCACTTTGGTTCCTCGCAATCACAGGGATTTTTACTATTATAAATAGCTTCTTCTTCTTTTGAAAATATTAAGTTCACCCAAATGTTTATTATTTACTGACAATCATGCTATTTCCCACTTACCAGTTTTTAGTTTTTTTTCTAATTCTCTTTAGTGCGATCGTCTCTTTAAAACACCAAGTGGACTTATATAAAATTGTCCTCCTACTTTCCAGTTTATTATTTTATTCCTTTTGGAGCTTCGATTTTTTATTTTTGCTAATTTTAGGTACTACCTACAATTATATCATTCTCCGGGCTGTTTGCCACGGAAAACACAAAAAACTTGCTTTAATATCCGGTCTAATTTTCAACATTGCCAACCTCGGCATCTTTAAATATTGCAACTTTTTCGTAACTTCTTTATTTGACCTCCTCAACCAACTCAAAATCTCCGCCAGTTTTCAAGTATTGCAAATTCTCATCCCCGTCGGTGTCTCATTCTACACATTTAGAATGATTTCCCATTTAATCGACTGCTACCAGAAAAAAATCTCCTGTCCCAAGTTTATAGACTACGCCACCTACATCACCTACTTCCCCCAAATTGCCTCCGGGCCCATATCGCGAGCTCCAGAATTTTACTCCCAGCTAAATTCACCCAAAAAATACGACTATAAAATCGAAGAAGTTATAGTTTTAATTTTGTCAGGACTGTTTAAAAAATATACTTTATCGAGCTTTTTGTTTAACTTCACTCAACTGCCCTTCAAAGTTCCACAACAGTATAGTAGCATTGATTTAATTCTCGCCGTAATTTCCTATTCCTGTTTGATTTATGTAGATTTCAGCGGCTACTCAGATTTAGCCAACGGTATCTCCTGTTTGCTAGGTTTTAAACCTATTGTCAATTTTAATATGCCTTACCAATCCTTAAGCCTCCAAGAATTTTGGAAAAGGTGGCACATCAGTCTTTCCGAGTGGCTGAGAGATTACGTTTACATCCCGTTAGGTGGCAACAAACACGGCAAATTGAGAAAATATCTGAATTTATTATGCACAATGGCGATCGGTGGATTTTGGCATGGTGCTGGTTTAAACTTTCTTGTCTGGGGTGCTATTCATGGCTTAGGATTAGTTGTCAACCATTTATGCAGAGATATACCCCAAGCTATCCACTTCAAAATTGACTATTTATATCCGAAAACAGCGAGATTTTTGAGTTGGTTATTTACCTTTAGTTTTGTCAGTGGTAGTTGGATATTTTTCGGCACTCCCAACTGGGAAACAGCCATCCATGTGTTCCAAGGAATTATCCATTCTGCCGTCAAGAGTTTTCAATTTAACTTTTGGCAATTATATTTAGTCATTGCAGTTATAGGGGCTATTAATTTTTGGGGCGATCGCATCGCCAAAATATTGCTGATCGTATTTTCATTAAAAAACATTTTTTTTCGGGTTGTCTTAGTTTCCCTGTTCGTGTATGCTATTTTGATGCTGGGACCCAGTACAGTTCCGCCTTTTATATACTTTAATTTCTAAGAAATATGAGAGACAGGGAAATTCTGCTAATCGCTACTTCTGTAATTCTAACTTTAATATTTACCAATCTCTCCTTATTTCTCAAAAGTTTTTCCTCAACCCCTTTCGCTAGTCCAGAAATAAAACAAGCAGCAAGACAGATAGAACTAGAAGGTTTTAGGAAATCGGAGCAAGATTTTTGGAGCAAAATCAAAGATATTAACTTAGATAGCCTCCCAGTCAAGTCAGCAAAAAATCCGGTAGAAACAGCAAAAAAAACTGCCCTACAACCCAAAAAGCTAACTCTAAAATCACCTAAAAAAACCACCGCAGCCAAACCAAAACTGACCAGACCTTATCGTAAATTTTTATTTATTGGAGATTCCGTAATGCTCGACTTAGGGACTCAACTTCAGTACAGTCTCAAGCAAAAGTATAATATGGCCGATACCAAAATTGACTACAAAGTATCCAGTGGCTTAAATCGGATAGATTATTATGATTGGTATGCCAGAACCAGTCAAATTATTAAGGACTATCAGCCCGATGTCGTGATAGTTTTATTTGGAGGGAATGACACTCAAGATATCGCTGATTCCCAAGGAAAATACAGGGTAATTTTGACTAAAGAATGGCAACAAGCCTATCAAGAAAGAGTTGATAAATATGCCAAACTATTACATAATTCCTCCGTGCGGAAAGTGTACTGGGTTGGTCAATCTAACTCTAACAAATCGGCGTACCTTGAGGCTTTTCCAATTATGAACAATATTTATAAAAATGCGATGAAAATTTCCCCAAAAATTACTTTTATTTCAACTTGGGAAATTTTTGCAGAAGGTGGTAAATTTACTCCGGTAGTTGCTGACAAATCAGGGAAACGAGGCTATGTAAAAGTGAATGATGGTTTGCACTTTACCTCCCACGGCGCTGAGATTATCAGCGACTTAATCGTTGACAAAATGGTGGCGGATCGAGTCTTACAAATTCCTAAAAAGCAACTGTAAATCAGATTATCTAAATTGTGAAGGAGCCAGTCCGAGCAGTCTGGGTTCCCAGGCTCAGCCTGGGAACTAGGAAACAGCTAGAGCGCGAGCATTTTCCTATTTAGCTAGTGATAACCAGAGATTTACAGCGGTCATGCGAAAGCCCCTACGAATATATTTGCACTCATTGAGATGCACCCAACCCCGTTTCTAGTCGCATCGATTTTTCAGTTGCACTAATTCAACTTTATATCCATCGGGGTCTTCCACAAAGGCAATGACTGTTGAACCGTGTTTCATGGGGCCTGGTTCGCGACTAACTTTACCGCCGCGAGTTCTAATTGCTTCGCAGGTACCGTAAATGTCGTCAACCCCGATCGCAATATGACCGTAAGCATTGCCTAAATTATACTCTTCAACGCCCCAGTTGTATGTTAGTTCCAAAACTGTATGGTCAGATTCATCACCGTAGCCGACAAAAGCCAGAGAAAATTTACCGTCGGGATAATCTTTTTGTCGCAGCATTTTCATGCCCAGCACTTCGGTGTAAAATTTGAGGGACTCTTCTAAGTTTCCGACTCGGAGCATGGTGTGTAATAATTGCATTTAGCTCACTCCAAATTTTTTAAGCTAGATTCAATTTTACCGATTTCTTGCGAAAAAAACTCGCGCCGGTAGCGTCACCATTGTCGCAAGTTGATAACTATCTATTAGCTTTACTGAACAAAAACCACCACAACTCCAAACCAATTAGTGTCAATCCACCTAGGGTGACACCCACTTTTAAACCTAAAGGCTGTTCAATAGTCTGAAATTTAGTGGTTGAATGAGAAGGTTCGGTAGACATTTCCGCAGCTTGAACTCCCGATGCGATTCCGATCGCAATTCCTACACTCGCCAGAGTTACCCAAATTTGACGGGGGTGCAACATTTTTTTGATTACTCCTAATTTAGGTGATATATTTGGGTTTAAAATTGCGCAACCGCAAAGCATTAGTCAGGACGGAAACTGAACTAAAAGCCATGGCACCACCAGCGATGATTGGACTTAGTAGCCAGCCAAAAATCGGATATAAAATACCTGCTGCGATCGGAATTCCAGCGATGTTGTAAATAAAGGCAAAAAAGAGGTTTTCGCGGATGTTTCGCATGGTGGCGCGCGAAAGTTGAATGGCTGTAACTATGCCTTGCAAGTCTCCAGAAATTAGGGTTATGTCGCTCGCTGCGATCGCCACATCTGTCCCGGTGCCGATCGCAATTCCCACATCCGCTATGGCCAAAGCTGGAGCATCGTTAATTCCATCTCCCACCATCGCTACAATTTTGCCTTGTGCTTGGAGTGCTTGGATTTGAGCTGCTTTTTGGTCGGGTCTAACTTCTGCAAAAATGCGATCGATCCCAACAGCATGGGCGATGGACTCCGCAGTCGTGCGGTTGTCTCCTGTGAGCATCACCACTTCTAAACCGAGTTTTTGCAGTGCTTTCACCGCCCGCGCTGACGACGGTTTGAGGGCATCAGCAATGCCCAGAATCGCCTCAATTTTGCCCTCTACAGCCATCCAAACCACAGTTTTACTGGCAGATTCCCAAGCTTTGGCGCGGAGTTCCAAATAATCAGTATCAAAGCCTAATTCCTGCATCCATCTGAGTGTTCCCAGGGCGATCGACTTTCCCTCCACAACCCCCCGGACACCACTTCCGGCGATCGCCTCAAAATCCTTAACATCTGTTAAAATTACCTCTTGAGATTCACCATATCTCACCACAGCTTCACCCACAGGATGCTCGGAATTTCGCTCCACAGACGCTGCCAATTTCAGCAGTTTTAATTCATTGCTGTTCGCACTTCCTTTAATTGTGACAAAATCAGTGACAGTCGGCTTACCTTCCGTGAGAGTCCCAGTTTTATCTAACACAATGACTTGAATTTTATGAGCCAGTTCTAAACTCTCAGCTCCTTTAATTAAAACTCCATTCTCTGCACCTTTACCAGTACCCACCATCACCGCCGTCGGAGTTGCCAAACCCAAAGCACAAGGACAGGCAATAATCAGCACTTCCACCATGGTAACGGTTGCCAAAGTCAAGTTGCCCGTAGCATTAAACCAAATAATAAAAGTAGCTAAAGCAACGGCTATTACGGCGGGAACAAACCAACCAGTCACCTCATCTGCCAACTTTTGAATCGGTGCTTTAGACCCCTGGGCATCCTGCACCATCTTGACAATTTGAGCTAAAAATGTATCCTGACCAATCCTAGTAGTGCGAAACTTAAAGCTGCCAGTTTTGTTAATTGTCGAGCCGATAACTTCGTCACCGACTTGCTTTTTGACTGGCAAACTTTCCCCTGTTACCATTGCTTCATCTATGGTGGAATAGCCTTCAATCACCTCTCCGTCTACGGGAATTTGTTCCCCTGGCCGCACCTGCACGATATCGCCAATTTCCACTTGGGCTAATGGCACTTCCAACTCTTGCCCGTTGCGAACAATCCGAGCCGTTTTCGCTTGCAAACCCATGAGTTTCCGAATCGCCTCAGAAGTCTCTCCCTTCGCCCGATTTTCTAGGGTTTTACCAAGCAAAATTAGGGCAATCACACTCGCTGCAACTTCATAATAAACGCTAGGAATCAAACCCTGGGCTAGGAAAAATCCGGGAAAAAGTGTTACAGATACAGAATAAAAGTAAGCAGAACTGGTTCCCAAAGCAATCAGGGTATCCATTGTGGCTAGGCGGCGTTTTAGCGATTTCCACGCTCCTATATAAAATGAGTTACCACACCAGAATTGTACTGGTGCTGTCAGCACTAATTGCAGCCAAAAATTGTGCAGCCATCCGGGAATAAATGGCAAATGCCAACCAGTCATAGCTGGAATGGAACCTGTAAATAGTAACAGGCTAATCATACCTGCTGTCCACAATTTACGTTGCAAAACTTGAGATTCAGCTTGACGAGTTATTTGCTCGGTGTCATCCTCGCCCTGGGATATTTCTGGAAGCGGGAAAGCTTTGTATCCCGCCGCATCAACAGTTGCTTGAATTTTTGCTAAGCTAGTTTTTTGGGAGTCGTATTGGATACTTGCTTGTTCCATGCCAAAGTTGACATTGCACTCCATGACACCAGGAACAGATTTAATTGCTTGTTCAATGGAAGAGGCACAGGAGGCACAACTCATGCCTTGGAGTTTGACTGTGAGATTATCCATATATGCACTCTCGAATTGGGAATAGGAAATTGGCCGTTGCTAATACCATTTCTCTAAAATCGTGCAATCATCTTTGACCCCCCCTAACCCCCCCTTATAAAGGGGAGGGACAAGACTATTGTTGCATTCTTTTTTAAAATTGGTATAAGATTCTGCTGTCAAAGGGCTGGATAACCAACAGATGCGATGGCTTTTCTCACTTCATTTTCCGGCTTCACGCTTTGAATTGTCACCAATTTCGTCTTAATATCTGCCTCAACCACTGCGGCTGGATCGATGGTTTTGACTGCTTGTGCGATCGTATTGGCACAAGCCGAACAAGCAATTTTGGGAACTTTTAACTGTAGAGTCATAATTTCAACCTCAGCATAAAACACTTTGCTAGTTATCTTAATTAATTTCATTATACAGTCTCATGTTAGCATAATAGTCTAGTCTATTTTAGATTAAAGTTTTTCTCGGTTTTCATCCTAATTTCATATCTCGGTGATAAAGTAGATATAAATCCCAATTTTAACAAGATAAAATTTATGAAACCAATGCCATTAAAAACAGGAATGACAGCCCTGATATTCACCTGCACAGCAGCCCTAAGCACTGGAGTGCTGGCTGCTTGTTCCAAAGACACTGTAAGTCAAACTCAAGCCCCAAATATTACAGCAGCAAGCCCAGCCAGCAGTAAACAAGAGGTGGCGCAGGACCACAAAATGGGTGGCATGAATCACAGTATGTCCATGGACTTAGGACCTGCTGATGCCGACTATGATTTGCGATTTATCGATGGGATGACAGTGCATCATCAAGGTGCTGTAAACATGGCGAAAGACGTGTTGAATAAATCCAAACGCCCGGAAATGAAAAAACTCGCAAATAACATGATTGTCGCTCAGAATCGTGAAATTAATCAAATGAAAGAGTGGCGAAAAACTTGGTATCCTAAAGCCAGCAATACGCCCATGGCTTATCACGCTCCCATGGGTCACATGATGGCCATGACTCCCGAACAGATGCAAAGCATGATGATGAGTATGGATTTAGGTGCTGCGGATGCTGAATTTGATTTGCGGTTTCTGAATGGGATGATTCCCCACCACGAAGGAGCTTTGGTGATGGCCCAAGATGCTTTGAAAAAGTCGAAGCGGCCAGAAATGAGGAAATTATCCCAAGAAATTCTGACTTCACAAAAGCAAGAAATTGAGCAAATGAAAGAGTGGCGCAAAGCGTGGTATAAACAATAACATAATTCCCTAAATTATCAAGTAAAAAAGCCTGAACAATAGCAGTAATCACACTATGTCTATTGTTCAGGAAAATTTTGCTTGGCAAAATCCGGCAATCGAGGCAATCAAAAAATGGCGCAAAGTGTTGTATTAATAGTCACTTAAATCTATGATTGCGGTCACAACCTGTTTAGATACACCTAAGTTGATTTTTTTACGTAAAAATACTGTAGACAATTTAAAAGGCATCCCTCTAAAGTATGAGAATAACTCAAAAGCTATCATGACAGGGGAATAATTAATGATCTTGACCAGCTTGGAATCAAACACTACTCATCAATCTAAGGAAGCCGTAGAAGAGTTAGTGAGCGCCTTGACCAAGGAAATTGAAGCGCAATCAGAAACCGAAAAAAAATTACACCAGCAACGGTTCAAACTAGGCAAAACTTATATTGATATTTTAGAAGCCGGCGGGCATCTGGGTTGCTGAGGTGAAATTTCATCCTAATTTCATTTGGCTGTGAAAGACTAGGTTGAGGAGAGTATGTTTAGCTCTTGGTCATTGCTTAGCGATCGCTTCTGGGAAAACCCTAATAAGTAGATCTGGTTAATTCAGTTTACTTACTTAGTTGGGAAAAATACCAATCGCTAAACCGGTGGCACTCAACCCGATTTCAAGGACAATGCCAACGATGATATTTCACAAATATGCTCCATCTGCCGCAATTATTAGCAGTGGTTCTGCAACTTTATTCAGCCTGATTTTGCTAAGTTCTCCGGCCGCTGTTTTCGCCCACGCGGGACACGGAGATGAATTTCACCAAAGTGGCGAAACAACTCAAATTCCGGCTGCTATTTCTGTCGATACTGAAACCTCGAAGCGCATCGGAATCAAAGTTGAGCCTGTGAAAGCTCAGCGGTTGTCTGTCGGGATTAAAACTACCGGACAAATTGAAACTCTGCCAAATCAAAAAGTAGAAGTTCGGGCTCCCGTTAGCGGCACTGTGGTTGAGTTGCTCGTTAAACCGGGGGACAAAGTATCAAAAGGTCAACCTGTGGTTGTGTTATCGAGTTCGGAATTAGGCCAATTGCGCGTGGAGTCGATCGCCAAACGAGCCGAAGCGGAAGGCGATTTGCAGCAGGCGCAGGCTCAGTTTAAGTTAGCTCAACAAAATTACGATCGCCAACTGCAAATATCCGCCGCAGAAATCGCCCAAGCCAAAAGCCAACTGACAGCAGCAACTCAGCAATACGAAAGAGAGCAAGAATTGGTAAACAACCGCTCTGTAGTGAAAGTTGCTCAAGAAAACTATCAGCGCCAACTACAAATAGCCCAGGCAGAAATAGCCCAGGCAGAAACCGAATTAACAGTGGCTAAAGAACAGTTTGAACGGGACAAAGAATTGGTAGCAGCAGGGGCGATCGCGCGACGGACAATGCTGGAATCGGAAGCCCATTTCGCCGCAGCAAAAGCCAATGTTGCCAAAGCAAAAAGCCGTCCCGAAGTTATCAAAGCCGAAACCGAAATTAAACAAGCCCAAGTAGACCTGCCGATGCGAGAATTGCGAGATGCTCAAGGCAAAGTTGCAGAAGTCAAAGCTCAACTTACCAAAGCTTTGAGTCGGCGGGAAGTTCTAGAAGCCGAGGCTCAACTCAAGGGGGCTAAAGCTGCTTTAGAAGTAGCTCAGTCCCGCGTTCGCCTCAGCAGTTCAGCCTATCAAGCGCGGCTGCAACAACTAGGGATTGCCGCCAACGATAAAGGACTTGTCACCGTAGTTGCTCCGATTGCAGGGACTGTAGCCGATCGCGAAATCACCCCAGGCGAATCAGTCAACTCGGCGGAAAAACCCCTGATGAGTATATTAAATGATAGCAGCGTTTTTGCCACGGCAAATATATACGAAAAAGACCTAAATCAGATAAAAACTGGTCAGCAAGTTAGGGTTAAAATTACCAGTTTGCCAAACCGCACTTTCAATGGAAAAATTAGCTTAATTGGCTCGGCAGTTATAGGAGAAACCCGCACTGTGGCGGTGAAAGCTCAATTGGATAATGCCGAGCAAGTTTTGAAACCGGGAATGTTTGCCGAGTTGGAAATCTTAACCGCAAAAACAGCAACAAATATTTTGGTAATTCCTGTTTCAGCAGCGGTAGAAGCAAATGGCAAACAGTTAGTTTATGTCAAAAATGGTAATGCTTATCAAGCTCTTGAAGTCGAACTCGGTCAAACTTCCGGGGATTTAGTGGAAATTAAGAGCGGTTTGTTTGAGGGAGATTTGATAGTCACTCAGCGCGCACCTCAACTTTATGCTCAATCTTTGCGGGGCGGTAGCAAACACTCAAAAACTGAGGATAAGAAAGAAGTAACTCAAAAGGTTGCGGAGGCTGGTTTTAATAGCTTTTCCTTGCCTTTGTGGGCGGGTATAGGGGGCGGAATGGCGATCGCATCTCTGACTTTTGCGATCGGGGCATTGTGGGGAAATCGGCGCAAATTGCCAGCAGTAGCAACGGATTCAGAAAACAATAGTTTTTCCATCTCTGCATCGGCATTAAATGCGAGTACAGTAGATGAATTGCCACCGCGTGATGACAACCACCGCGTTAAAATTCAGGAGGCAGAAGCCAAGATTTTAAAGTAAAATTTTTGTTAAATCGAGCAATTATAACTACATGAAATGACTTAAAAAGGTGGAATGGCAGATGGTAAACCAACTCGCATAAATAAACGTGCAAACGCCTGAGAAAAGTGTTCTAGGTAAGGAGATTTTAACCGCCAGCGATCGTTTAAATTACTAGCGTGTTTCAATACATATTCGTAAGGCAAGGTTTGGATCTCTCTAAAATCTACAACCAGTGCTTCTTTGTTATTATCTGGGTTCGCTGGTGATGCCAGCAGGTGCAAACCTTCTATTCTCCCTCTTAAAACTTCATTCCATTTTCCTTTTTTCTTAAATGCTTCGTTATTTTCCTCAAATTCTGAAATAGGGTAAATTGCACACAGCACTACCTGAGCTACTTTTTTACTATCCAGATCGCAGCTTTGGGTGAGAATGATTAAATCTAGTTCATTTAGTTCTATTTGTACATCTTGAATTTCACTATTTTTTCCGAAATTTATTGGATCAAATACTGGTATTAGTACCAGACAACCAGGCAGATAATCACCTTGCCTGAGTGTTGATTCATTTACCTGCACCCAGAAAGGTTCTACGATCATTCTTCATCGAAAATATACGGCAGAGGTTTTTTACGCCCTTTAAACTGAGCGCGCATGATTACTCGTTCCGAACGCTTTGGCGGTACTGGCTGCCAGTCTATTTCACCAATGCTTTCTAGAGTTTGTAAGTATTGTTTTACAACGGTTAGATTATGCAATACTTCATCAGCTAGTGCTGCGAGTTTTCGTCCTTCAGGACTTTGTAATTGAGTTGTGGCTTTTGGCTCTAATACCAGCAACTTTGGTGATGGTGAAACACCTTTAGGACGTAGGGGGGTAATTGTAGCCATCAGTTAATCGACTCCCTTGTGCGTTCTGTAATGCAAGCTTCAAAAGCTATATTTTTTTGTTCGTGCATTTGTTCTAGAATGTGCCAAAGCGCTATTTCATCATCAGGAATATCCCCTTCTAGAAATAGGTCTAAATCTAATACTATAGAAACAAAATCAGGTGTAGGAGGTGGAACTATTGCTTGATTTATAACCAGCATTGTTCCTAAGTTTTCCTGCGGAATTTGTAGCTGCATAAAGTAGCCACTTAATCCTTGTGGTAAATCAGAAGAAACTTCGGGAAATGTCCTCAAATACTCTTTGATATCGCCAATCGGCAAAGGAATATCTAGCCTGTTAATATACCTGAGTGCTAAGCGAACAATTGCTTCTGGATGTGTCAGAGACTGATAGATATTCCACAGTCGCTTTGCTTCATTCCGAAAATTTTCCCAACAGTCGTAAGGGGCAAGCTGACTAAATGCGAAAGCATCTAAACGCAGTTGAAGAATTTGTTTTTGGTCACTGTGGGAGGCTATATAGCCAATTGGAGATTGACTCGCTGTTGCCCCAACACTAGCACCTGCCATAATTTGTCCCTGAAAAAGTAACACCTCTTCACACTGAGGATACTCAGCCTGAATGCTAGAGTACACCTGCGCCAAGTTGTCAAGTAGAACTTCTGCTGGAAGTCTAACTTGTATATCAATCAAGGCTTCGGTGATGGGGGCGTGTGAGTAGTGTTTTGGTGGTTGCATACTAACTATTCTAAACTGCTTTGTCAAAAAGAGCAACGCAGGTTATATCATTTTAAACATTAGATTTTATATTTGAGATTTTAAATAACTTATGAATCAAGGTTAAAAATCAAAATATTTCATCCTAATTTCATTTTTGGGTGTCAATCTAAATTGAATGGCTATTTAACACTGTTCATCCCAGGAATTCAGTTCAGTCCTAGACGCACGGGGAACCAAAAACCCCTGGTGGTTGAGCCCTTCGGCTTCGCTCAGGATAAACTCCGTCGAAACCCTGCGTGAATATTTGTCGAATAAATCGACAATTTTTGGAAGAAACCAGTTTTTTTAGTCTTAGTCCTACAGGTGAAAACTACAGCAGTAGAAGCCTTGAATATCTGCTCACTTTTATTGTTAAGTGTTCGATCGCCAAACGGTAGCTGCTAATCATCGCTTATATAAAATTATAAAATGTTCAGCACTATTCTCAGATGGGTAATCAACCGCCGCTGGCTAGTCGTTCTAGCCACTATTATTATTAGTCTTTGGACAGTATATATCATCCCCAAAATGCCTCTCGATGTCTTCCCGCCTTTCGCACCGCCACAGGTGGAAATCCAAACGGAAGCACCGGGTTTAGCGCCGGAAGAAATCGAGTCTTTGGTAACATTGCCGATCGAGAGTGCGATTAATGGCACTCCGGGGGTAACAGCAGTGCGATCTTCCTCTGCTGTGGGTGTTTCTGTGGTTAAAGTTATCTTTGATTGGGGAACAGAAATTTATCAAGCGCGGCAGTTGATTACAGAAAGGTTGCAGCAAGCTCAAAGCAAGCTTCCTGTAGGAGTAGAAGCACCGCAAATTTCTCCGACAACTTCTCCGGTAGGCACTGCGATTACCTATGCTTTTACATCAGAAACTACTTCTTTAATGGAAGTGCGCCGTCTGGTTGATTGGCAAGTTACTAATCGCCTGTTAGCAGTGAATGGTGTGGCTCAAGTGGTAGTTTATGGCGGTGAACAAAGGCAGTATCAAGTATTAGTTGAACCTGCGAAATTGAAAGCTTTTAATGTTTCGTTACAGCAAGTATCGCAAGCTGTGGCTGCTGCGAATGTTAACGCGCCCGGTGGCTATTTGATTACGCCGGATAAAGAAACTTTGATTCGGGGTGTGGGGCGGATTGAATCGGTGGCAGATTTGCAGCAATCTGCGATCGCCTCTCGCCAAGGAAGCGTCGTCAGAATTGGGGATGTCGCTGATGTCAAAATTGGTGCTGCTATCAAGCGGGGCGATGGCAGTTTTAACGGCAAAAAAGCTGTGATTGTGATGGTAAACAGACAGCCGATCGCTGATACTCCTACGGTAACTCAAGCTGTGGAAGCGGCAATGGCCCAGGTGCAGCAAGCTTTGCCCAAAGATATTAAAGTTACTGTCACTTTCCGCCAGGAAGAGTATATCAATTCTTCGGTGGAAAATGTGCGATCGGCTTTAGTGGAAGGCAGCATCATTGTCACTATTATTCTGATCCCGTTTTTGATGAATTGGCGGACTCTGACGGTGGTTTTGCTGGATTTTTTCCTAACTTGGCTTTTGGGGCTGCTGGCAATGTATTGGCTGGGGCTGGGATTGAATACGATGACTTTGGGTGGGTTGTCGGTGGCGATCGGCACTGCGATCGATGATGCGATCGTCTATGCCGAAAATACCTACCGCAACCTGAGAGAAAATACATCATCTGTTCACCCTCGCCCGGTGATGGATGTGATTTTTGATGGCTCTCAGGAGGTACGAGATTCGTTAATTGGAGCAACGGTAATTGGGATTGTGGTGTTTTCGCCAATTTTTACTTTACCGGGTGTAGAAGGTCGAATTTTTACGCCGATGGGGATTACTTATCTGGTAGTTGTTGTGATTTCTAGTCTGGAATCGCTGTTCATATCTCCGGCACTTTGCGCTATTTTATTGCCTAACAAAAACATGAGTGCTGCGGAACCTTGGTTGCCGAGATTTTGCAAGAAAGTCTATCATTTTTTTATAAAATTGTCAATGCGCTATTCGGCGATTATTTTAACTTTAGCTGCCGCGAGCATGGTGGCTGCATTAATTATTTTGCCTTCTTTTGGACGAGTGTTTTTGCCGGAGTTTCAGGAGCAAACTTTGGTGAATACGATTCTACTGTATCCGGGGGTGTCTTTGGAGGCGACAAATAGTGCGGCTTTTGCGATGGAAGATGCTCTTAAGGATGATACCAGGTTTGCTTACGTGCAAGTGCGATCGGGCAGAGCTCCCGGTGATGCTGATGCTGCGGGTGTCAATTTAGCTCACATTGATATCGGTTTGAGCGAGGAAGGAATGAAAAATCGGCCGAAAACTTTGGAATCATTGCGGCAGGAATTTGGGAAATTACCGGGAGTTGCACCAAATATCGGCGGTTTTATTTCTCACAGAATGGATGAGGTTTTATCCGGTGTGAGGAGTCAAATTGCTGTCAAAGTTTTTGGCCCGGATTTGAATCAACTTCGCACCATCGGCGCTCAAGTTGAAGAGCAAATGAAAACTGTGGCAGGAATTGTAGACTTGCAACTGGAACCGCAAGTGCCGGTGCAGCAAATTCAAATTAAGTTTAACCGCCAAGCGGCGGGGAGATACGGTTTGAAAGTGGGAGAACTTTCGGAAATAATTGAGACAGCTTTGAATGGCAAAGTTGTCTCTCAGGTGTTGGAATTGCAGCAAACTTTTGATTTAGTTGTCTGGTTGCAGCCTGAATCCAGAAATAACTTAGAAACTATTGAAAATTTGTTGGTGGATACCCCCCCTCTTTCCCCCCGTTATAAAGGGGGGGATGAAACCCCTCTTTCCCCCCGTTATAAAGGGGGGGATGAAACCCCTCTTTCCCCCCCTTATAAAGGGGGGGATGAAAGGGGGGGTAAAATTCCCCTCGCCCAAGTTGCGACTGTTAAATACGGTACGGGCCCAAATACGATTAACCGCGAGAATGTTTCTCGGTTAATTGTGGTGGCGGCAAATGCGAAAGGTCGAGATTTGCGATCGGTTGTGAATGAAATTCAAGCTAAAGTTAAACGAGAGGTACAGTTACCTTTTGGCTATTTTATCCAATACGGTGGTCAATTTGAAGCCGAGCAAAGAGCTTCGCAAAATATTATGATGTTTAGTGCGATCGCCTTTGTGGTCATTACAGTATTAATGTACCTTTCCGTCAAGTCAATTCCTTCAACTGCTATGATTATGATTAATTTGCCGATCGGATTAGTGGGAGGTGTAATTTCAGTAGCTTTGACTGGGGGCATCATCTCTGTAGCTTCTTTAGTTGGTTTTGTCACTTTATTTGGCGTTGCTACTCGCAACGGCTTGTTATTAGTAGACAACTACAATACTAAATTTGCCCAGGGAATGCCTTTTAATGAAGCAATTATTAAAGGCTCGATGGAACGGCTCAATGCTATTTTGATGACGGCTTCCACTTCAGCTTTAGGTTTAGCACCTTTAGTTTTAGAAGGTGGGGCGGGCAAGGAAATTCTGCAACCGCTGTCTGTTGTAGTTTTAGGAGGATTGTTTACTTCTACAGCACTGACTCTGTTAGTTTTACCAGCTTTGTATGTTCAATTCAGTGAACATTTATTAACAGAAAGTAATCACCCCTAAAATATAGCCTTTCTCAGTTAGGTTAGGTGAGGTGAGCGTGTAATGGGTAATGGGTAATGGGTAATGGGTAATGGGTAATGAGGCACTTGTGCTGAGCATAGTCGAAGTATCGATAGTGTAAGTCCTGATAATTTCATTGTTGTGCGTGCTAATCTATAACCATAGTACGCAAACATTAAATCAAATGAAAGCGCTCAAATCAAACTTAGTTATTCTAGGCAGTGTCGGATTGTTGTTTGTAGGAGCTTGCAGTAAAGGCGACGAAGCCAGCGCTCCCAATAGCAGCCAAACACCCCCTCCTGTAGCCTCTGCACCTGCGTCTTCAGCTCCCAAGGCTGCTCCTCCTGCGGGTAGTGCGACAACAAACCATCCTCAAGCATCTAAAGGGGGTCAAGTTGTCGAGTCGGGAGCTTACCACTTAGAACTTTTAACTCAAAAAGAAGCTACCGGAACTCACTTAGATCTTTATTTGCAAAAAGGTGATAACCACGAACCAATTCCCAATGCAAAAGTGTCAGCTCAAGTGCAATTACCAAATGGAAAACAGCAAACTCTAACCCTCAAATACGATCCTGATGGCAAACATTATGCTGTTGTTTTTCCAGGCAAAAATCCCGGCAGTTATCCACTCAAGGTGACGGCGGATGTTAACGGACAAAAAGTAGACGGTCGTTTTACTTTTAATCAATAAACATCTCCCATAATTACTGTGTAACAGGCTCTCCAGCCTGTTTTTTACCATATTTTTGTGTAAATTAGAGTTATGAGAGTTTTGCTAGTTGAAGATGAGCCAGATTTAGGGAAGGCGATCGATCGCACTTTGAAGCAGGAAAGATATATAGTGGACTGGGCCCAGGATGGCAAAGAAGCTTGGGGTTATCTGGAAAATCAGTGGATGGAATATACCCTGGCTATTTTTGACTGGTTGCTCCCAGGATTGTCAGGATTAGAACTGCTGCGTAGATTACGTGGGAAAAATAGCGCTCTGCCAGTATTAATGCTCACAGCAAAAGACCGGATGGAAGATAAAGTAGCGGGACTAGATGCCGGGGCTGACGATTATTTAGTTAAACCCTTTGGGATGGCGGAACTGTTAGCAAGATTGCGGGCTTTGCAAAGGCGATCGCCCCAAATTCAGCCGCAACAATTAGAAGTAGGAAATCTCATTTTAGACTGCGGAAATCGCACAGTTTTTCGGCTGGATGGCGGGGGCAAAAATCAGAGCATTTTCTTGACAAACAAAGAATTTCAATTACTAGAATACTTCATGAAACATCCCAACCAAATTGTCGCCACAGAACAAATTAGGAATCAGCTATGGGATGTTAGTGCAGATACTTTTAGCAATGTGGTAGCGGCTCAAGTGCGCTTGCTGCGGCGCAAACTGGAATCAGCAGGCTGCGCGAACTTAATTGAAACTGTGCATGGCGTAGGATACCGGATGAGAAATTAAAGTTTTATACTCGGCGGTTGAAACCGCGTCTTGTCAAACAATGTCCGCCTGCGCGGACTAAGAAAAGAATACTTCTTGTCCCCCCCCTTGTTAAGGGGGGTTAGGGGGGATCTCCGGGTCACTTGTCGTTATGAAAAATGAATCAAAATAAACTATTTAATCGAACACGCTGGCAATTAGCAATTTCCTATGCCGCCGTCATGGGTTTGATTTTAAGCTTGTTGGGATTTGGGGTATATAAGGCGATCGCCCACGCTCATTGGGTAGCCATAGATCGCGAATTAGAATCGGTAGCCGGGACGCTGCACGACAGTCTAGAACTCAAATTGCAGCAGCCAGGACGGTTGGAACCCATCGTAAATGAACTTTTGCCCAACCTGCGCGTAATAGGAATTAACGGCATTAAGCAACCGATTCGCCCTCGCCATATTTTAAGCGCTATTAATCAAGGCTATTACTATATTCGTTTATTTGATGCTTCCGGGAAATTGATTGCTACAGCCGGGGCCGTTCCTGATGAATTACCCCCAGAATTTAATTCTAAATATTGGCAAACCGTGACTGATAGGCAAGGCAATCTCTATCATCAAGTTTCGGTATTTTTACATACAAAAGAACAGGAGGATTGGGGTTATTTTCAATTGGGTCGCAGTCTGCAAGACTTCAATGAATATCTCAATACAGTGAAATTAGTTTTAAAATTAGGATTACCGACAGCATTAATTTTGGTGGGTTTTTCTAGTTGGTGGCTGGCAGGATTGGCGATGAAACCGATTTATGCTTCTTACCGACAAATTCAACAGTTTACAGCGGATGCTGCCCACGAATTACGCACCCCTTTAGCTGCTTCTCAGGCGACAGTTGAATCGGCGCTGTTGATGCCTCAATTGAATGAAAAAGAGGCGCGGGAAATTTTGCGGACGATCGATCGCCAAAACCGACGATTGACTCAGTTAGTTGCCGATTTGTTGTTGCTGGCCCGCATGGATAATCAACCCATACCTCCTCGCCCTCAATGGTGTTGTTTAAATGACTTGGTGAACGATTTGGTGGAGGAATTAGCCGCCATGGCGATCGCTAGCGGGGTAGCGCTAACATCCGAATTGCGCGTACAGCAGCAATTAAATGTTGTCGGCGATTCCGACCAACTTTATCGCCTCGTTGCTAATTTAATTGTGAATGGGATTCAATACACTCCGGCTGGGGGAAAAGTAACAGTTATTGTAGATTGCACTCACACCGAGGCGATAATTCAGGTGCAGGATACCGGGATTGGGATTGGGACGACTGAACAAGGGCGAATTTTCGATCGCTTCTACCGAGTAAATAGCGATCGATCGCGCCATACCGGCGGTTCGGGATTGGGATTGGCGATCGCCCAAACCATAGCCCGCGCCCATCGCGGTAGCCTCACCGCCCGCAGCGACTTGGGGCGCGGCACCACTTTCCTGCTACGGCTGCCGCTGTGAGCTATCATGTGGGGGAAACCGATGACAGTTGACAGTTGACAGTTGACAGTTGACAGTTGACAGTTGACAGTTGACAGTTGATAGTTGGCAGTTGATAGTTGATAGTTGACTAATGACTACTGACTACTGACTACTGACTACTGACTCCTTACAACTACCTAGCGTAAAATTATGACAGTTTTAGAACAGGGAACAATCTCAATCCATACCGAAAATATTTTCCCGATTATCAAGAAGTCGCTATACACTGACCATGAAGTCTTCTTGCGGGAACTAATTTCTAACGGCGTAGACGCAATTGCCAAACTCAAAATGGTTTCCCGTTCCGGCGAATACAGCGGCGACATTGGCGAACCAGAAATCACCATTGCGATCGACAAAGAAAACAAAACACTCTCCATCACCGACAACGGCATCGGCATGACAGCCGATGAAGTTAGAAAATACATTAACCAAGTCGCTTTTTCCAGCGCTGAAGAATTTATTCAAAAATATCAAGGCAGTGGCGACGACGCCATTATCGGTCACTTCGGCCTCGGTTTCTACTCTTCTTTCATGGTCGCTCAAAAAGTAGATATCGAAACCCTTTCTTACCAAGAAGGCGCCCAAGCTGTACACTGGTCCTGCGACGGTTCACCCGCTTTTGAACTATCAGAATCTACCCGCACCCAACGCGGCACTACAATTACCCTCACTCTCCAAGAAGAAGAACAAGAATATCTAGAACCAAGCCGCATTAAGCAGTTAATCAAAACCTACTGCGATTTCATGCCAGTTCCCATCAAATTTGAGGGAGAGGAACTCAACAAACACAAGGCAATTTGGCGGGAATCAGCCAGCAATTTACAAAAAGAAGACTACTTAGAACTATACCGCCACCTTTATCCGTTCCAAGAAGAGCCGCTGCTGTGGGTACACCTGAATACCGATTATCCTTTTATTGTCAACGGCATTCTTTACTTTCCCAAACTGCGGCCTGATGTCGATGTCACCCAAGGCAACATTAAGCTCTTCTGCAATCAGGTTTTTGTCAGCGATCATTGCGAAGAAATTATTCCGAAATTCTTGATGCCACTGCGGGGAGTCATTGACAGTACCGACATTCCGCTGAACGTGTCTCGCAGTTCGCTGCAAAGCAATCGCACGGTGCGGAGAATAGCTGATTATATCGCCAAAAAAGTGGGCGATCGCCTAAAGGAACTTTACCGGGACGATCGGAACGAGTACATCCGTTGCTGGCAAGATATCGGCACTTTTGTCAAGTTCGGAGCACTCAACGATGACAAGTTCAAAAAGCAAATTGAAGATATCTTAATCTATCGCAGCACCTACGAACCAACAGCAGTCAAGCCAGAAACCGAGACACCAGAAGTGCAGGTGCAAGCTGAGGAAGGAGATTTGTGGCAAGATGTCAATCCCAAGTCCGAAACTTCCGGTTCAACCCAACCTTACACCACCCTGAAAGAGTATTTAGAACGCAATCAAAAACGTCACGAAAATCGTGTATTTTACTGTACAGAGCCGGCATCACAAGCAACTTACGTCGCACTGCACAAAAGCCAAGGTTTAGAAGTGTTGTTCATGGATTCTTTCATTGACACGCACTTCATTAGTTTCCTCGAACGAGAATATTCCGATGTCAAATTCTCGCGAGTGGATTCCGACTTAGATGATACCCTAATTGACAAAGAAAAAGAAGCGGAAATTGTCGATCCGACTACCAATAAAACTCGCAGCGAACAAGTTAAAGAATTGTTCCAAAAAGCTCTGAATAAGCCAAAAGTGAATATCCGCACAGAAGCATTAAAGTCAGACGCTGCGGAGGCGACACCACCTGCGATCGTCCTGTTACCCGAAGCTTTGCGCCGGATGCGCGACATGACGGCTCTATTGCAGCAGCAAGCAGCCGAATTCCCCGAAGAGCACGTTTTGCTGGTGAATACAGCCCACCCGTTGATTCAAAATCTGGCTAATTTGAGTCAAGGTTCGATTATTCAAGGCGGTGGCGAGTCTCCGTCGGCCCAATTGGCGAGCATGATTTGTCACCACGTTTACGACTTGGCCTTGATGGCTCAGAAGGGTTTTGATGCTGAGGGGATGAAGGAGTTTGTGGAGCGATCGAATCAAGTATTGACAAAATTGACCGAACGTGCACTCTAATTAACCCCCCAACCCTCCCTTGCTAAGGTGGGGAACCAGAGGAAGGAGCCAGAGTTTATTTCCACTGATAAAGGGATAAATTAAGGCTTCTTCCTTCTTTCTTCTTCCTTCGGCTATAATGAAAGGCTGCACGCAAAAAACACTAATCTGGAGGGCAATATGTCACGGAAATGTCAGCTAACGGGGAAGAAAGCGAATAATGGTTTTGCAGTTTCTCACTCACACCACCGCACTCACAAGTTGCAAGAAGCAAATTTACAGTGGAAGCGGGTTTGGTGGCCACAGGAGAAACGCTGGGTGAAACTTCACCTTTCCACAAAGGCCATTAAAACCTTGCAACACAAGGGTTTGGAAATTATGGCGAAGGAAGCTGGAATTAACCTCTACAAAATGTAAGAAATTTCAGGACCAAGAAAGGACTAAAGTCCTTACTACAAACCTCTTGTTTAGGTTGGTAGTAAGGACTTTAGTCCTTAATACTGATTTCTACTTTTTAATAAATAAGTATCCATCACACCTTTGCCTTTAACTTCGATTGCAGGACGAATTTCAAATATATACTTTTCCTGCAATTTATGATAGGTTGTGGATGTCACCTGAATGCTCCCTGGCAAGCCGTGGGATTCCATGCGGGAAGCGGTATTAACAGTATCTCCCCACAAATCATAGATGAATTTTTTAATCCCAATCACTCCCGCCACCACCGGACCTGTGTTGATGCCGATTCTGATGCTAAAAAGTTGATTGTGCTGCTTACTAAATTCGGTAATTGCCTGTTGCATATCTATGGCCATTTGGGCGATTTTTTCTGCATGATCTAAGCAAGGAATTGGCAGTCCTCCTACTACCATGTAAGCATCACCAATTGTCTTAATTTTTTCCAAACCGTGTCTTTCTGCGAGGTGATCGAAGGTGGAAAAAATTTCATTTAACAAGGAAACTAATTCCGTTGGAGAAACTCTCGCACTGAGTTGGGTAAAACCTACGATGTCGGCAAATAAAACAGTAACCTCAGCAAAAGTATCGGCGATGGTACTGTCTCCTTGCTTTAAACGCTCGGCTATTTGTTCTGGTAAAATATTCAACAACAACCGTTCTGATTGTTCCTGCTGCACTCGCAATGCACTTAAAGTATCATTCAGAGCATTAGTCCGTTCTTTCACTCTAAATTCTAACTCTTCATTGAGCTTGTAAAGCTCCATTTCTGCCCGCCTGCGGTCCGTGATATCCGTACCGATTGCCAGCATTCCTGCGAACTTTCCCGCCTCGTCAAACAGCGGTTTATTTGCCCAGGATACCCAAACGCGATCGCCACTACGCCGGATACTTTCATTTTCATTGCGCGTATACTTTTCGGGATTTTGTAAAATATCTCTCAACTTTACTGTCAAGTCGTTTCCTATGGTATCTGTAGGGGGGATAATTGTTCCTACTGCATTTTTACCTAGTATTTCTTCTTCTTCATAACCAAAAAAATCCTGTGCAAATTCGTTAAAAAAGGTAATATTTCCTACCCGGTCTAATTTTAAAATAATGCTATTAGCATTTTCCACTAATTCCCGATACTTAATTTCGCTTTGCCGCAGTGCATTCTCCGCTGAAGCACGTTCAGCTACAGTTGCTGCCAACAGCAGAGAGGTAATCACAATTACGCTCATAAAAGCCTGCAAAAATAAGATTGCTTGATTGATACTTTGTGCTTTAGTAATAAAAGGGCCAGCACCCTGAGACCCCCCCCAAATCGCGATGCTGGATACTAGGAAAGATGATATGACAGCACCACGTTGACCGAATTGAATTGTCGCCCAAATTACTAAGGGAAATGGCAAGTATTCCAGGGGATACCCGGAAAAAGTAGGCGTTGCTTTGGAACTATATACTACCCAACTGACTGCGATTAATGACATCAGGCCTATTCCCGCCCAGATGCGATTGATGCTGCTAATTTGGCGATCGGCTATTGCTGGTTTTTGGTATAAAATCAACAACAGGGGAGCAAAAATCAAAACTCCTAACGTATCTCCCAGATACCAATTCCACCTAATTTCCCAATATTCCCTCCACTCAACTAGACCAGTTAAACATAAGCGCATTGTCCCCAGAGTGCAGTTTATTTGAGTAGCAACTACGGCACCACAAAAAATTAAATTGACAACATCTATCAGCCGATTCAGTGAGGGGCGAAATTTTAATTTATTTAGTAAAATAAAGGCGCACAAAGCTTGCAAACAAGCACAAAAAGCAGAGACTAATGACAGGATTAAGGAGACATTCATGTCGATTTTTTCAAAAAAGAAAACCCCTAATGCTACTCCTGGCCAAAAGCGCCACCCAAACAATAAAAGTGCAGCTTGGGCAATTCCTGCGGGGGGCCAGACGCAGGTAGCTAATTTATTGATGCCGGGAATGGAAACTGCCAGTTTTGCTCCTAAAATATAAACGAGGGCAATGGCAGCTACTTTGCCTAAATATTGCCAATTTATAGATTGAATAAATCGACTAAACTGACTATTGTTTGGGTTCATACTTAGTTTGATAATTTAAATTAATTCATTTGATGCCATTGATAAAATAAGATTAAAAAACATCCTTTGTAGTAAGGAATTTAGTCCTGTCCATGCTAACAGGAAACAACTGAAGTCCTTACTACTAACCTTAGCCCCGATGAAAAAATCCTTTGTAGTGAGGACTATAGTCCTGTCCATCCTAACACAAACGGACTGAAGTCTTGACTACGAACCTTAGCTCTGATGAAAATATCGTTGGTAGTGAGGACTTTATTGCTTTAATTTTTCACAGTAAAGGAATTAAGTCCTTACTACTAACCTTAAATTCCCGGAAATTTTGTCATTGGATAGCTTCCTTAATCCATTGTTTCAAGGTACAATTTACTTCTTCAATGAGAATTTCTTGGGATTTGTGAGTCGATCTTTCAACTACTTCAACTTTACCCGATTTCAGGGAACGACCGGGAACAATTCGATAGGGAATGCCGATTAAATCCGCATCTTTGAATTTAACTCCTGCACGTTCATCGCGGTCATCTAACAGAGTTTCAATGCCAGATTGATTGAGTTCTGCGTAGAGTTTTTCGGCGACTTCGACTTGTTGAGTGTCGGAAATATTGGGGATGCTGATGATAACGTGATAGGGGGCGATCGCCACTGGCCAAATTATCCCGTCTTTGTCGTAGGATTGTTCTACGGCAGATTGAGCTAACCGCGACACACCAACGCCGTAACAACCCATAACTAAGGGCATTTCTTCGCCTTGTTCGTTGGTGTAGGTAGCGCCCATTGCTTGAGAATATTTTGTCCCTAATTGAAAGATGTGCCCGACTTCGATGCCTCTGGCTGTTTGCAGTGTTTGTTCGGGATTGTGCACAGCCCGATCGCCTTTTTTGGCCTTCCTGACATCTACTGCTAAACTCGGTAGGTCAAATTCTTTGCCCCAATTTGCTCCCACAACGTGGTATCCTGATTCGTTCGAGCCAGTGACAAAGTTTGTCAAGTCAACTGCGGTGCGATCGACTAAACGCAAAAACTTGGGAGATACCCCCCCCTGCCCCCCCTTACCAAGGGGGGGATTTGAGTCTTGTTGCCCCCCCTTACCAAGGGGGGGATTTGAGTCTTGTTGCCCCCCCTTACCAAGGAGGGGATTTGAGTCTTGTTGCCCCCCCTTACCAAGGGGGGGTTGGGGGGGGTTCGAGGCAATGTAATCATCAGCAACATCGGGAGCCATATAACCCAGAGGCAAAGATTTAGCGGCCCATTTTTGCTGAGCTTCCGCATCTGGAACAGTCAAAAATAGGATAGTTTTTGCTTGATAATTTTCCGCTAATTTGGTTAATTCATTCAGCAATTTTACCTGATTGACATCTTGGTCGCCACGAATACTGACCAGTACCAATACAGTCGTACCGCTGTCATAAACTGCCTCATAAAGTACATTTTTGACAACTTGAGTAGGAGAACACTTGAGAAACTTACAGAGTTTTTCAATGGTTTCAGTTCCCGGTGTTTCCCGCTTTTCAAAAGTTGTAAAAGGCGAGGTTTTCGCATCAGCAGGTATAGACACAGCCTTTTCTAAATTAGCAGCATACTGACCATCTTCGGTGTAGAGAACTTCATCTTCCCCAGCTTCCGCCAACACCATAAACTCTTGGGAACCAGAGCCGCCAATGGCTCCAGAATCAGCATCTACTGCTCGGAATTGCAGGCCCGATCGCCTCAGCATATTGCTGTAAGCTTGAGCCATATCCTGATAAGTTTTTTTCAGGCTTTCTTCGTTAGTGTGGAAAGAATAACCATCCTTCATAATAAATTCACGACCGCGCATCAAGCCAAAACGGGGGCGAATTTCATCACGAAATTTAGTTTGAATTTGATACAGATGTGTAGGCAATTGCCGATAAGAACGAATCATATCCTTAGCAACTGTAGTAATTACTTCTTCGTGAGTTGGACCCAATCCCAATTCTGTATCCCGACGGTCTGTGAGAGCAAACATGATACCTTCAGCTTGAGTGTAGGTATCCCAGCGCCCCGATTCCCGCCACAAATCAGCCGGTTGGAGTTGTGGCAAGAGGCATTCTTGAGCGCCTGTAGCGTCCATTTCTTCCCGCACAATTTGGGAGACTTTTTTGAGGACACGCCACATCAAAGGCAGATAAGCGTAAATCCCGCTACCGATGCGGCGGATGTATCCCGCACGGAGTAATAGTTTGTGGCTGGGAATTTCTGCTTCTGCTGGATCTTCCCGCAGGGTGACAAAAAGCATTTGAGAGAGTCGCATCGGTGATTTCCTTTAATGACTAAATGATTTTAATCTCAGATTAAGCTCTGATATTATCAGAGGTAAGGCTAATTTGATTGAATATATGAATAAAATGTTGCAAAACTACCAAAAAGGTATGTCAGTATTTGATGATTGTCACAATTCTACGGTGCGATCGCAGTGGGTTGCCTTAACAGATGAAATAGGAGCAGAAGCAAGCTGTTGCCGAATTGAGAGAATTACCCTCAGATAACGTCTTTCGCTTGAATGCGTTAGAATTGTTGTACAACTTGCGAACGATTTTAGAAGTCCGCCAAGACATAGATCGAGAAGATCGGGAGTTAATTATGGAACTGTCACCCCTCTACTTGCAACGGCTGGAAGATGCAACTCAGCGCGGTATCCAGCAAGGTATTCAGCAAGGTATTCAGCGCGCTCAACGCCTGATGGTTGAGAATCTGCTACAAGTAAAATTTAGTGAGATTGATGAAGAACTAGCCCAAATAATCGAGCCTTTGATTCAACTAGAACCCCTCGATCGCACGCGGCTGATTATGCTGCTCGATCGATCGCAATTACTAGCTCGTTTTGACCCTAACAATCAAACAGAATCTTAACTCAGCAGCGCACTCTGCGATATGTAGGGTGCGCTGAATCGTACTTTACCTACTATAGATAATTGGTGGCGCGCCCTCCGCGTCGGATTTGCAGCTCTTCAACAAACTCTGCATCTTCTACTTATTTTGATACTTATTGAAAAATTGATTTCAGACTTTAGATGGATTCATTTATAAGCCTCAACCCCGATGATAAGTATAGAGAGAGAATGAGAACGCTAAAAAGTTATGACTTTTAATTGCTGAGATTAGAAGCATCCCTACTGATATATTTGCCAAAATAGGAGACTTCCGCTCAGTAGTGAGTAACTCAGAAGTCACAACTTTTGAAACAGGCAAAAAACCATCTAAAGATTGCAAAATTCCCTTGCATAAATCTGGGGATAGGTTTCACTATGCCTAATATGGCTGAAAAATTTAGGAGGTAAATCATGTTGGAAAACGTACCATACGACCACCCAGAACTCGCAGGGCTGATGTTTTTAAGCCCGCAGTTTTTTGTATCATTAATCGCCGGAGTCATTATGGCTTTCGGCTTTCAATTTTTGTTAACTAATTTCTCGATCGCCGCCAAAATATCTAATTGGGATGAGGCTTTACCCGATGACGATGACGACTCAGAAAGTTTAGGTACTAAATTTCGCAAAACTGAAGGTCTAGTAGGCGGTTGGATTTTAGTGACAGTCAACATAGCCTTATTTTTGGCTTGTTTTCTCGCAGTCAAACTAACTTCTATTGCTAGCGTAGATGGAGCGGCAATTATTGGTGTTGTCATCTGGGCTGCCTACTTTTTAACTCTTGTCTGGCTGGGTTCTAGCGCAGTTGGTTCCTTGATTGGTTCCTTGATGAAAACAGCATTTTCCGGCGTTCAAGGCGTCATGGGTACTGCCGGTGCAGCCATGAGCGGGAAGATGGCCAGCGACCAAATGGTCAATACTGTAGAGGCATCTATAGCCGCTGTCCGCCGCGAATTGAGTTCGGCGGTAGACCCGGATAGCATTCGCGAAACGGTACAAGATTATGTTGGTTCTTTGCAGTTACCGAAGCTAGATGTCAAAGAAATTCGCAGTCAATTTGAAAAGTTGCTGGGCGATGCGGATATCAAATCTTTGGCGGGAAGCGATGTTCTGAAAAATGTTAACCGCCAGACTTTTGTAGATTTAGTTAGCAGTCGCACTGATTTTTCCAAAGATGAAATAAATCAAGTAGCAGACCAACTTGAAGGCGTGTGGAAGCAAGCATTCGGTCAGCACCAACAGCAACAAGACCCCAAGTTAGAGTTGGTTAATTTTCTGAAGTCGGCGGCACCGGATTTGCTGAAGTCGGATGAACTGAATGCCAAATTATCTCAAGTTTTGGCAACTCCAGAAAACAAATCTGAGTCTAGCAATGGCATGAACCGAGCGATGCAGTTGGGTGTCGAAGCTCTAGTCGGAACTTTGCTGTCGCGGACTGATTTGTCGGATTTAGATGTGGAAAAAATTTCCGGTAAGTTACAGGAATTCACCGCTAAAGGAACGGAAAAAGCTAAATCTCTGGGGTCTAAGGTGGCAGAAAAAGTGCCTGCTTTGCCTTTCAATACTGTTAAGGCTGATGTAGAAAATTATTTGGTTAACGCTCAGCCTTGGCATTTAAACAGAGAGACAATCAAACAGGAATTTAGGGATGTGATCTACGATCCTGACGCTTCTCCTAGGGCTGTTTTGCGCCAGTTAGAGATGTTGAATCCAGAGTATTTTGTAGGGGTGCTCAACCGTCGCGAGGGGTTAGATCCAGAACAGGCTGCGGAAATTACAGCACAGCTTGAAAGTATCCGCATGGAAGTTTTGGAAACTCTGCAAACTGCTGCGGGTCAAGAACAGTCTCAAGATTTGCGGAGTCGGATTGAAGATTATTTGCGATCGACTGGTAAGGAAGAATTGAATCCTGAAGGTATCGAGAAGGATTTTCAAGCGCTTTTGGAAGACCGGGATGCTGGTTTTGAGGCTTTGCGCGATCGCCTGTCGCAATTCGATCGCGATACTTTGGTACAGTTGCTAGGTCAGCGGGAAGATTTCAGCCCCGAAGAAGCCGACCAATTAATCAGTCGCCTCGAAAGTTCGCGCGATCGAGTGATTTCTAAAGCTCAGGAATTGCAAGAACAAGCGAAATCGAAAGCGCAAGAATTGCGCCAAAAGGTAGAAGAATACCTCCGCAATACTAACAAGGAAGAACTCAATCCTGAAGGTATTGAGCGCGAGTTCCAAACTTTGTTTGAAGACCCGCAAGCAGGCTTTAAGGCGCTGAAGGAACGCTTATCTCAATTCGATCGCGATACCCTGGTGCAATTGCTGTCACAGCGCCAAGACCTCAGCGAAGAACAGGTAAATCAGGCGATCGACCGGATTGAATCTGTACGCGACAACATTATCCACGCGCCGCAAATAGTTGCAGATAAAGCTAAGGAGCAGTACGAAGAAGTTACTACTAAGATTGGCGATTACCTGCGGAATACCAACTTGGAAGAACTCGATCCAGAAGGTATCAACCGGGATTTGACCAAACTGTTTGAGCATCCGAAAGAGGGTGCTTTGGCACTGCGCGAAAGACTTTCTCATGTCGATCGCGAAACTTTGGTCAAGTTGCTTTCACAACGGGAAGATTTGAGCGAAGAACAGATCAATCGGACGATCGATCGCATCTTGGATGAGATCCGCAGCATTGTTAAATCTCCGCGCCGGTTGGCCTCTCGCGCTCAAGCAACGGTGCGGGATTTCCAAGGAAGTCTCGAAAATTACTTGCGGAATACTAACAAGGAAGAACTCAATCCTGAAAGTATTAAACGGGATTTACAATTGTTGTTTAGCGAACCCGGAATGGGGATACAGAATTTGGGCGATCGCCTCAAGCAGTTCGATCGATCGACTCTGGTAGCCTTGCTGTCACAGCGGGAGGATATTTCGGAAGAAGAAGCTAACAAAATTGCCGACCAAATTGAAACCGTTCGCAACCAATTTGTCGAACAAGTTCAAATGGTTCAGGACAAGTTTCAGTCAGCACTAGACGGTATTTTCGGAAAAATTCGGGATTATCTCAATTCCCTGGAGCGCCCAGAACTTAATTATGAAGGTATCAAGCGCGATTTCCGCAAAGTATTTGACGATCCCCAGGCAGGATTTGAGGCGATTAAGGAACGTGTAAGTCAGTTCGATCGGGAAACTTTAGTTGCTGTAATTAGCTCTCGTCCAGATATTTCCGAAGCTAATGCTAACAAAATTATCGACCAGATTGAAGGAGCACGGGACACGGTTCTGTCGCGCTCAGAACGCCTGCAAGAGTCAGCGAAAAAACGCATCAAACAACTTAAGGAGAAGGCTAAACACCAAGCAGAAGAAGCGCGGGAAGCTGCTGCAAGTGCTGCTTGGTGGTTGTTCGGTACGGCTCTCACTTCTGTAGCTGTTTCGGCTTTAGCAGGTGCGATCGCAGTGGGCGGCATTTCAGGTTTGCTTAGCTAAAGTTTAAAAGAGTTTGATCTACAATTCTCCTGATTATAGGCTAGCCAAAAGCTAGCCTTTTTTTTGAATGAAACCCGATGCGTCAGCTTTAGATCCCAGCCTTCTTCAAGAAGTCTGGGATCTATTTTTTGAGGTCCGATCGATCTACTAAACAATCTTAATCAGTAGCAGGTACAACAATGTTGTCCAATCCGCCTCATTCTTTGGTTGCAATTTTTTCAGTTTTGGGCGAATTTACTGCCATAAATTAGGTTGGGGATCATCTCTGTCTTAAGCAAGATTCTAGGTGCAGTATTTATTCGCTAACTTTTATTAAGAAGTAAAAACAGTTTTCCAAATTAATCAGAAAACTGAGCAATAAATTACCCTTTGGAGGCTCAAATGACATTTACCACCACCAGCGCTTACGACCAAGGAAAAGCAGACATCAAAACCTTGAGTGTAGACGACCAATTAGGTTTACTGTGGTTTGTTTACACAGAAATGGGCAAATCTGTTACCCCTGCTGCTCCCGGTGCTGCTGGTTCCGAAATCGCTCAGGGTTTGTTCGATCGCGTCAAGGAATTGCCCCACGAAGAACAACTGCAAGTGATGCGCGATATTGCCTCAAAAGCCAATACTGAGATTAGTCGCATTTATGGCTCCCTGAGTCCAGAAACAAAGCTAGCTTTTTGGTATTTCTTAGCAGTCGGAATGGACGAAGGAACTATTATTCCCATGCCTGCTGACTATCAGCTACCAGAAGCAGGAAAAGCATTATTAGGCAAGATTGAAGGCATGGACTTTCAGCAGCAAATTGATTTTCTGCGCGGTACTGTTCTAGAAATGGGTGCAGAAGCTGCTCCAGGCGCTGGCATTTAAAAAATTAGCAATTTTTACATAATTTGTGCTCTCAGAACCCCTCATTATTTAATAATTAGGGGTTCTGAGTTTTATCTTGATTTTAGCAATTGCTTAGTTCAGTAAGTCCACCTAATGAAATGCAAGATCCAAATCGCTCAAAAGCTTACGGGCTTGCTATTCTTCCTTTTTCCTTCCCCCCTTGGGGGGGGCAGGGGGGGGTGACCTCTTCCTTCTTCCTTCTACTTAATAGCTGAACTCAACTGCTTTGTTACCGACAACTTCCGGCGCATTTGCGATTAAATGTAGCTCTTCGCAGCCAACAGTTAGCAAAGGCTGACCTAAGTTTAACCGGGCAAAAGGGCTCTCTTGAGGTATTTCTAATTCGCCTCGAATCAATCCGGTGCGACATTGAAATTGTCCTTGAAAAAATAGCAAATTATTCCTGTTGGCACTGAAAACATTGCCACTCAAAGACAGCGGTAACGCCCAACCTTGTTGACTGTAACTGAGACTGCACAGTTGACAGTTTCCTTGACGCACAGTGATGCGGTATCCCAGGGATGATGCTGGGCTCGAATCGCTGCCTTCCCAACTAAATTGAGCTATTTCTTTAGGTAGTCCCCAAATCTCGCGCCCGCCTGCTACAGAGTTAGGATTGTCTACGTAAATGTGGGAAATCCAAGCGCCCCATTTGCCACCATAATTAACTATCCCACTAACTATAATTAATTCGTTATATTCCATTACGGAACCTAACCCATAGGAGGATATATAAATTCCACCCAGGGTTTTGCCGGGAAACACAGAGATGATTTCTAACTCCGCAGGAACCAGGGGGCGCACGAGTGCAACATCTACTAATTGTAAAGTGGCGATCGCGTACCCTTGCAACTTCCAAGGTGCAGGTGGATATATCATTTTAAGTGATTTTAACCTGAATACTTTATATTTATTTTAGCTTAGGGTCTAAAAAGTAACAACCCTTTGTATTTCTTCACATATTGTCAATAATTTTACGTGTATAAAAATGTCAATATGTTTATTTTTATTAAATAGTTGACATTTACTCAAAATTTACATATTCTCTAGTTGTGGATACTTAAAAGGGAACCTAAACCTATATGCTGACATCTTACAAACCAGATGTTTTCGATTGTTTAGATCATTTTTTCACTGCGAAAGACCTGCTAGAGCAAGCCAAAGACAAAATGACAGAACTGGGCGCGATCGTCCGCCGTCACGGTTTGCAAAAGCAGGTTGGTATCTGTTTGCTGCACAAACACTTCGACCTTTTCGATAACGAAAGATTGGTTGAAGAATTTGATGGCAACAATGCTTATATCAAGCCCACGGCAGAATACAGTGATGCTATTCCCTATATGTGGAAGGTAGAACACAATCCAATATCTGGCGAATCGGTTTGGTTTCCCTTAGAGTTTGTCAGAGTTACTGATTCTGTATCAGCAGCAGTGGAACGGTCAGAAGCAGTGGTCAACAATGCTGAATTTCTTCAGGAAATTGCGGAGAAATTGTCAGAATTGGGCATGACTAATATGTTTGGGATCAGCATTTTACACCGAGATGCAATTAAAGTTGCTGACGGCGAAATTTTGGTAGAAAGTACAGACGACGAAGCCCGCGTCTTGACTTTTTCATCAGTTCCCCGCCCGGATATTGACCCCGCAACTTTAACGCAAACTCTCTGGCAGTTTCCGAATGCAGAAGGGTTTGAAGTAGGGGCTATGTGCTCTCACTGCACTCACTGCACTCACTGCACTCATTAAACAAAATTGCGGCAATAAGGCAATGATTTTGTAGTCAGGACTTGAGTCCTTCCCAGTTCGTAGTAAGGAGATCGGTCCTGACTGTAGATATTCAGAATAAAGGACTAAACTCCTTACTACAAACTGGTTTTTATGATTGAGCAAAAATGTCCCATCTTCGCCGGAGTATAGTAATTTATCGGTGTCAAAATCTGGAATTAGAAACTACAGAACCAGATTTGCAAATTCCTAGAGTGTGGCTGAGTTCAGGTACGCAGTCAGCTTTTGATAACGTACCAGGGAGAATTCAATATTGTGAAGGGGCTTTTATGCCTCAAGAACCTTGGAGAGAACCGACAATCGAGGAGTCGGCTTTGCTGTGGACACAGGAACCACCGCCAAGTTATTCAGGTGTAGGAATTGTGCGTTTACCGTCGGATATTTTAGCTTTGTTTGCTGCTTCCGGTATGGCTGCGCTAACAACTCCGCTACAGGTTGCTGAGTTTAAAACTGAGCCAAAATGCCGACAGGTGCTTGACAACTTAATTGAGTATTTTAAGCCTTTTTGTATGTCGGATGCGCCACCATTTATCGGCGGTATGGGAGGAAGACAGTCGGGATTGAGTACGGCGACAATTGATAATAAACGGGGATGTCGCAACGGTTTGCATACTGATAGTTGGGACGGACTGCCGCTGGTGAAAAAGCAGGAGTCAACTAATAGAATTTGTGTCAACTTAGGTTTAGACAGCCGTTACTTTTTGTTTATTAATTTGACTGAAATGGATATTTTTGAAATGTTGGGCTGTCGCGACTCGGATGTTAACCAACCTTGGACGAGACAGTTAACCAATGAGTTTATGCAGCGCTATCCAGATTATCCTGTTGTGAAACTGAGAATTGCACCGGGAGAGGCTTACATTGCTCCGACTGAGAATATGATTCATGATGCTTCCACTGCTCAAATGAAGCATTTAGATATTAAGGTAATGATGCGGGGTTATTACAGGATTCCATTATGAGTTTTGATGACTGTACTTTGGCAGATTCACTAAAACTAGAGGGGAAATTGGAGGAGGCGATCGCCCTTTATGAAACTGCGGTTAAACTTAATCCAAAATCGCCCTTAGCTTACCACAATTTGGGAAAAGCGCTGCAACAAAATGGGCAACTTGAAAAGGCAGTCGCCTGTCAGCAACAAGCTATTATCCTGCAACCAAACTTTACACCTGCTTACTTCCCTCTACTATACGCGCCACTGCCTAAAAATTCTCCGCTAATTGACGATATTATCGCTGTTTACCGCCAAGTTATTGAAAATTTGCCAAATTTTCCGTTAGCTTATATTAACTTGGCAGTGGCGCTGAGCAAGCAGGGAAAAATTCAGGAGTCGATCGCACTTTTTCAAACCGCAGTCCGTTTACAAACTGTAGCATCTCGCCCGGAATTGTCGAAAATAGAGTGGAATTCTCAAAAATTGCGATCGCCCGATTTCACCATCATCGGTTCTCCGAGATGCGGCACAACTTCGCTATACAAATATATCACTTCCCACCCTCAAATTTTAGCCGCGGCCAATAAAGAAATCTGTTTTTTTTCCGAACATTTCAACAAAGGACTTGCTTGGTATCAAGCGCATTTTCCCCCGGAAACAGAGGGGCAGGATTTTTTGACAGGAGAAGCAACTCCTACCTATCTCACGCACCCGCTGGCGGCAGAAAGACTGTACGGGTGCTTACCAAAAATGAAGCTGATTGTGATTTTGAGACATCCGGGCGATCGGGCTTTTTCGCACTATCAAATGCTTGTCAGGCGCGGTACGGAAAGCCGGAGTTTTGAAAGTGCGATCGAGGCAGAATTACAATTGTTGCATGGCGCTACAGAAACAAGTTTAGCAGATAGAAATAATTGGAAAGATTGTCATTATATTTACAAAAGCCTTTATTTTTACAGTCTCAAGCAGTGGCTGAATATTTTCCCCAAAGACCAGTTTTTAATTTTGCAAAGCGAAGATTTTTATGCGAATCCAGCTATTTCACTCCAACAAGTTTTTGAATTCTTAGGTGTGCCGGATTTTCAACTCAATCACTACCAAAAATATAATGGTGCTAATTATCAGCCAGGGAATCAAGTAGCAAATCAGCGATTGCGGGAGTATTTCCAGCCACACAATCAGAAATTAGATGAATATCTAAATTCTGTAGGGGCGGGTTTCACCAACAATACATGGCTATAACTAAAGATTAAAACAAACCCGCCCCCACCAAGCGGTAAATCATCATTTGACACTCCCCGGCGTGAACGCACGGGGATTCTTGGATCAATCAGTCAACTTGCCCGTTGATGTCACCACCAGCGAGTAGAGGTCGGTCTGTCCCCAAGCGTTAATTCCGGTGTGCCCCACCGTATTTAAAATAATTCCTGATTGCTTTAATCCCTTAGCCAGAATATTCAAAGCTGCGTTGTGGTCACGATCTAACACCGTACCACAACTACAAATATGAGTCCTGACTGACAGCGATTTCTGAACGCGATTCCCACAACTTGAACAATTTTGAGAAGTGTACTGAGGAGCAACAGCAACAACTGTTTTACCGTACACCTTCCCAAAGTATTGCAACCATTGGGCAAACTGCGACCACGCTGCATCGCTAATTGATTTAGCAAGTTTATGGTTTTTTACCATATTCTTCACTTGAAGGTCGACCTAGGCTACAAAATCGCTAGATTTCACTACGCACAACGCCGTCTTAATGGCGAAGTCTTTGCGCTGCCTACTGACTTTCAGGTGTTTCCTTCCTAGCCTGTTGATGGCGCCTTTGCGGTTGTTGGAACCTTTCTTCTTGCGAGAAACTCGCTTCTGCAACCGTTTTAAAGCTTTTTCAGTTTTACGGAGATGTCGAGGATTCGTCATGGTTTCACCGTTGCTGTCGGTATAAAAATGGTTTAATCCCACATCTATCCCAATCGCTTTACCAGTCGGAATGGCTTCCTCTGTCCGTTCCACATTTATACAAAACTGAGTGTAGTAGCCATCGGCGCGACGAATTACCCTAACTCGTTTGATTTCCTTGGGTGAGTAGAAATGCAAGTCCCGACTGCCAAGCAACTTAAATGTTCCAGCAGCGAAACCGTCGGTGAATGTCAGACATCTTTTGTCGGTAGAAAGTTTCCAGCCTGATGTCTTGTACTCTACAGAACGAGTGTGTTTCTTAAACTGCGGATATCCTTTTTTCCCTGGCTTCTTAGCCTTACAATTAGAGAAGAAACGTTGGATAGCAAAAATGGCGCGTTGGGCCATCGCTTGACGCGCCATTGAGTTAAGTTTTCCTGCCCATTCAAACTCTTTTGCCATGATGGCACATTGTTTGTAGAGGTCAAGTAGCTTAACTCCCTGATTGTCGATCCAATATCTAAGAGCTTTGTTTCGGACAAACTGAGCTGTACGGATCATTTCGTCGATGACCCGGTACTGCTGCGGCTTGCCTTTTAACTTGAACTCTAGTACAATCATGGAATTATTCTATCACGTTTACTAGCAATTGTGGGTATAAATCGACTGATTCAAGAATCTTTACACTCGAATTAAATCCGTCCTGAAGGACGGGGCTTTAGACCCAGTTTTTTGGTAAATTCTTTGAATTAGTTGTGTGGGGGCGGGTTGATTGAAAGTGGGAATTAGATATTTTTCGTAAAACCCGCCCCTAATATCCGCGTTAATCTGTGGCTAAAAACCTCACAATCTACTTAGTAGCGTAACCAGTATTTACCAAAAACTCGCGCAACTTGCCAAAAAACTCAGTGCGATCGCGCCCTTGATAAACCCTCTCCAATAACAGCCAACTTTCCACCTGCTGTCCCAGTACATACTGGTTCGCCATATAAGCAGCGAAAACCCCTTTAGCCTCCTTGTTTTCACTTAAACGCTTGTTAGATTCCAACCAAAGTTCACAGGAGTTGGTATAGACTTCCACCGGATACTGCTTAGTTACATCCTGCATTTTACCTTGACGGTATTGCCAAATTTGCAGTGGTAGCCGCGAATCAGCATAACTTGTAAAAGCCTCGGCAAATCGCCCATCTAGACTTTTGAACTCTGGGATATCATTTTTGCCAAAATCGACAATTTCATAGCTCACATTGCCCCAGAAATGCTTGATATGAGTGTATTTTTTGGTCGCCGAGTCGTAGCGATAAATAAACGAATAATTGCAACAGTTAGAGCCGCTCTTGGTGGAGACCAACTCGGCCAACACTTCCGGTTCCTTGTCCCCATCAAAATCCCTGACTCGCAGTGATAAAAACCGCCCTTCTGAAACTTCTTCGCTGGGTTTTCTGTCTGGGTAGTCTACTAGAGAACGGGTCGGAATTAGCACAGGTTCTTCCAATAAAGTTTGACCATCGCGGATAATTTTAATTCGCATATTTTTAGCATTTTCCGCTTCCCTCACAAAGGAAAATTCCGCCCGAACTTTCTCTAATTCCGAGATTTCTGTGGTTCTAGGTGGCCCAACATTAGGTGGAACTTGGGCGACATATTGGGAGGGAACTAAGGCTGTTTGTCCTGGTTTCGCAACTGCTTGACACAGGAAAGTTGCTACTTCGGCGCGAGTCGCGTTGCGAGTTGGTTCTAGTTGTTTGACGGCGGGATAATTGACCACCAGTTGTTTTTCGGCGGCGGCGGCGATCGCATTTCTTACTGGTTCTGGAATTTCCCGCACATCCTCAAAAGTTGCATCCAAAATTTCAGCCGCAGGTCCAGTGGGTGTATATTTCAATCCGCTGGTTAAAGCCACTAAAACTTGCCAGCGAGAAATATTCAAAGTTGGGTTAAAAATACTGCCACTGTAACCGGACATAAAGCCTGTTTGATAAACTTCTCGAATAGCTTGAAAGCCCCAATAATTCGTAGGAATATCTACAAAAGTAATGGGATTACGGACAGTTTTTGCATCAGGAAAAGCCTTGCGAAGCATCGCCGCAAATTCAGCGCGACTGACAGGGCGATTTGGTCGAAAAGTGCCGTCTTCGTAGTAGCCGGTAATGATTTTTTTATCCGCTAAATCTTCGATACAAGCTTGAGCCCAATGGTCTTTCACATCCTTGAATTTAGCTTGAGCAAATGCCGGACTTAGATTTGTGCCCGGAAGCAGCAAATTTCCCAGGATTATCCCCAAAGCTACCAGGAAAGCAATGAATGCTTGACTTTTGTGCGATCGAACCATACAGCATCCTCCTTTGTCACCACATTTGCGATCGAAACTTACGCAAGGTTTACATAGTATTAGGTATTCTACCCTGATTTAGCACTTATTGAGAATCTAAAGTAATCTCCATCGTTAATTGAGTTTTTATTGTCGATTCTTGAGGACTACCAGCACTTTTAACACTCATTTCGCTATTGGAATTCATAGAAACAGCAGAGCGAACAGGCATTAATTTATCCAACCGGATTGTGGATTCTCCCCTACCTTGAGAAGCCAAAGATTGGAGATTTATATTAGAGCCGGCCGGAAGTTGGGGCGAGTTGACACTTTGGGGTTTTGCTTGCTGTTCTAAACCTATATTCAAAACTGCAACTCCCTCTTGAAAACTCATCAATTCATAGGTAGCAATATTGTTGACATTAATTCCGTTAGAATTTAGCGGAAAATCCAATCTCCATTTAGCTCCTTTGCCGACTGCTTCTGCTGGCAGTTGCACTGAAAGTTGCTCTATAGATTGAGACATTTGTCTAATTATTTGCTTGAAGTTATTGTCAGCTCCTTCTGGCACAATAAAGTCACCTCCTTTACTGAAACCGCGACTGTCCATGATGAAAGAGCCTTTCAATCCTACCAGTTTTTTGATAGCGGAACGCATACTTTCCAGGGCAGAAGGGGGAGCATTGGTACTATCGCTCGTGACATCTGCCTTCGTGTAAGAAAACTGATAGTGAATATCGCCATTGGCATCAATCTTAGTAGCTTCTGTTTCCATAGTCACCACCGATGTGGGAACTTTTATTTCCTGGGTAGACTGACCGCCAGCAGATATTTTCATGCCCATTTTGAGAGTCATCAAGGTTGTTTGCTTGACATTCAGAGCGGGTTTTAAACGCATTTGCTGTCGCGGTTCTGCTCCCAGGTTGATGATTTGGATTTGAGGGGGTTGGGAGGTGCGAATGGGTATGGAGTTGTCCCTAACTGGCTGCTGTGCTACAATTGGAGGCTGTGCAATAACGACAGCCGGCATCAGCTCGATCGCCCTTCCGGCACTCAAAAAACCAATAGATGCCATAAACAGTGCTTTTTTCATGAATTAATGCTGAAATGAGTTAATTTTTGACCTGTTGCCAAAGTTGTTCTATACTAACAAAATTGTAACCTCTTGCCAAAAGCAAGGGAATAATTTTTGCCGCAGCCGCCGCCACATCTTCGCCACCGCAATAACCGTCATGCAGTACAATAATTGAACCGTTTCCAGTTTGCTCCATGACGCGGTTGACAACTGTCAAAACCCCCGGCCGCACCCAATCTTCCGGGACAACACTCCACATCACAGGCCGATATTCCCACTGTTTTAATAACTGGAGTGTTTGAGGTGTAAAAAAGCCATTGGGAGGCCGCACATCGCGGATTAATTTTGGGTCTAAATTGCAAGCTTTGGAAATAGCTTTTTGCGTATCTTCTAAACTTTGCTTTAATTCCTGTGGTTTGAGTTTGGGAAAGGCTACGTGTTGGTAGCCGTGGAGACCGATCCAGTGTCCGCGATCGCAAACTTGTTTAGCCACTTCTGGGTGTCTGTCAACGCAAAAACCCAGCCAGAAAAAACTAGCTGTAATATTATATGTGTCTAAAACTTTTAAGAGTTGAGGTGTGTGCTGTCGGTGGGGTCCGTCATCAAAAGTTAGGGCTATTTTGCGACTGTTGACATCTCCCGTCCACAAGCATCCGGGAAAAGCTGTTTTGAGAATCGGGTGAACAACTGGAAATAAAGGTGCTAGCTGCATTAATTAACCTATAAAAATTGAGTTACTCTACTATATAAATCTTCAGAAAAACCACGCTCTGACAGGTTGAATCAGCTTAATTAAATTTTAACTCCTTTGATAGAGTACCCAGAGAACTGCTAGCTAGAGACCTCTATCTCAAGGTCGATGCGATTAGCCTAGGATGTAATCATATACTAAAAATCGTAACTAATCAACCAAAACTGAAGGTCCGAAAAATGACAGAAGCATATTTAGCAGAACGTACAGTGTCAGCCGTATTTAAAGAAGAAGAACAATTAGACGGTGTGATTAGACGGCTGCTCGATCGCGGTGTGTCCCGCGACCACATTTCAGTAATGGGGAAAAATTTTCAGTCCAAAACTAAAATTGCTGGGTTTCTGACTAAAAAAGATGTAATTTTAGGTGGCTTGCGCAGTGGGGCAATTTTTGGTTCGTTATTCGGTTCTTTTTTGGGTTTGCTAACAGGTGTTGGCGTGTTATTTATTCCCTTTGTCGGTGCTGTAGTATCGGCGGGCCCCTTGGGTGCTGTATTGTTGGGTGCAGCTAGTGGGGCGATCGCCGGTTCTGCGGGTGCTGGTTTAGTCTCGGCCTTAGTCGCTTTGGGAATGCCCGAAGACAAAGCAACTATTTATCAAACCCGCGTGGAAGCAGGAGAATTCCTGGTAATGGCAGAAGTTCCGGCCGACAGAAGTGGGGAATTTCAACTATTATTAGAAAGTGCGGGTGGCGAAGAAATAGCTATTAGCGAAATGACACTGCCACGAGCTTGCACAGGTCGTTGTAGTAGTCCGGCAGATTTGTCTCCAGAAGTGCGATCGCACCTGTCGGAAGCAGCTCAAAAAACATTTATGGAATCCTACAACGCCGCCTTTGATGAAAGCAAAGACTCTATACAAGCGGAACACACCGCATGGGAAACTATTCATCAGCAGTACGAAGAAGACGAACATGGCGTTTGGACCAAGCCTTTAGTCAAAGTCTAGTTCCCAGAAAGTGGTAAATTAATAAAAGATAGAGTTTAGCCTCTAGAACTTCGGTTCTGGGGGCTTGTGCAATTTTAGATGGTAGATTGGGAAAAACTGAATGTGTAATAGTTGAAAAGTTGCCTAAACAAGGGTGCTATGGGAAAATTATACCATTTATCTAAAATCGTGTAACAATCTTTGACCCCCCCTAACCCCCCCTTATAAAGGGGAGGGACAGGACTACTGTTGCATTCTTTTTTAAAATTGGTATCATTATAATACTAATGTTACTTTGTCAAGTACAATATAGATATTTACGAGCTCAAACTCAGTGGATCAATGCAAAAATACGTCTGTACAATTTGCAATTACGTCTATGACCCAGAAGTCGGCGACCCGGAATCGGGAATAGCTCCCGGTACTGCCTTTGAGGATATCCCCGATGATTGGGTTTGTCCCACTTGCGGGGCAAAAAAATCCGATTTTGAACCAGCATAAGCGAGAAAAGAATTGTCAAATCGAAGCCTTAAAATTACAGTCGTCGGTGGCGGTGCTGCGGGGTTTTTTAGTGCAATTACCTGTGCTAAAATGTACCCCCAAGCCCGCGTCACTTTATTAGAAGCTGGGAGGCAACTCCTGGCAAAAGTTCGCATCTCTGGTGGGGGCCGCTGCAACGCAACTCATGCTTGTTTTGACCCCGCTATTTTAGTACAGAATTACCCCAGAGGAGGGAAAGCTCTACGCGGTGCATTTACTCGATTTCAACCGCGGGATACTGTCGAATGGTTTGCTAGTCATTCTGTTACATTGAAAACTGAAGCAGATGGGCGAATGTTTCCGGTGACAGACGATTCTGCGACAATTGTTAATTGTTTGATCCGGGCCGCTGAGGATGCTGGGGTGCAAATTCGCACTGGTGATGCGGTAGTTTCGGTCAAGCAATTAACATCGGATATCGGGGAGGGCCCGCACAGTTCGGCTTCGCTCACTGACCGCGGGGACACCGCCCCTAGGTTTGAAATTGAGTTGAAGTCGGGGGAGCAATTAAAGTGCGATCGCCTGCTTCTGGCTACTGGTAGCAATCCCTCTGGTTTCAAGTGGGCAAAAGATTTAGGTCACACCATCGAACCGCCTGTTCCTTCTCTATTTACTTTTAACATTTATGATAGCAGAATTCAAGATTTAGCTGGAGTTTCTGTTGCTAATGCTAAGGTAAAATTGCCAGGAGCAAAATTAGAACAAAGCGGACCTTTATTAATTACTCACTGGGGTGTGAGTGGGCCTGCTGTACTCAAACTTTCGGCTTGGGGTGCTAGATTTTTGCACGATCGCCATTATCGAGCTCCTGTGTTAATAAATTGGCTTCCGCAGTACAACCCAGAAGTTTTGCGACAGCAATTGTTAGGGGTGAAGTCCCAGTTGTCCCACCGATTGGTTGTCTCTAGTTGTCCGTTTCCGATTCCGCGTCGCCTGTGGGAACGTTTGACAAGTGCGATCGGCATTGACGAGCCAAAACGCTGGGCTGATATCTCCAATAAAACCCTCGACAAACTCCTCCAAGAGCTGGTCCAAGGCGAATATCAGATAACAGGAAAAGGCGCATTTAAGGAAGAATTCGTCACCTGTGGGGGCGTTAACTTAAAAGAAGTCGATTTCAAAACAATGGAAAGTCGCCGCTGTCGGGGACTTTACTTTGCTGGGGAAATCTTGGATATCGACGGCGTAACAGGTGGTTTCAACTTCCAAAGTGCTTGGACTACGGCGTGGCTGGCTGGAAATGCGATCGGCACATGAACAGGCGAATTACTGGCAAATATTAAAATTTGTGTTAGTTTTAAGATGTAAAGCATAAATTGTGCATCCTGTTCAGCCTGTAGAAAAAGTTCGCAGTTTTGCCTAGTCAACATCGGGTCAAACACATGAAAAAGTTAAAGCTGAAAACCCCAGAAGTCCATCGCAACTTTGAATGCCATTTTGACTCACCTTTCATCGAAACAAATGGCTTACTGGAACTCCACCCAGAATTTACAACTCCTGAATTTTTAACCAACTGGAATTTTGAGACAAACCTGTACGAAGAACCTGTTTGGATCGACCACTTTGTCATCACATTTCCCAGTCGCACAGCCTTAGAAAAATACGCCCAATCTTTCCGCCCATTCGGCGCAAAAACAGTCGAAGGACCAGACTTATTTCCCATTAACTTTTGTGCGGAAAACATTAATATTCCCTCGGATTTGTGGCTGCATTTAATGACCTTATTAATGCCAGCCGGCGGCTTAGTCGTATTAGATGCACCCCACGCAGCAGGCGACCAAACATACCGCTTCCAACAACAAAGAGGATTAGAAGCAGTTCACCACGTCGCGATTCGAGTTGAAAACGTGCAAAATGCTGCTATAATATGGGAAAATAAAAACTTCAAACCCCTATCCCAGCAGCCTCTAAATTCCAGCTTGTTAACTCAGTGGTTCCTGCAAAACCCCGCCGGACAAATCATCGAATTAATCGAACGCCACCCCGGCAACAACGCCACCTTTGACTGCAAAAACATCGCAGGTTTACGCCTCAGCGAATATGATAGTGCGTCGGGAACCTGACTTGTTAGATTAGCATTAGGACTTATCCGAAATCTGAGGGGAGCATCCTTTTTTATCAGAAAACTGGGTTTAAAACCCCGTTGTTCTAGGACGGCTTTTCTTGTTCGCGGAAGCGGGTGGTGAGTATATCTATCTAGGCTTCAAAACCTGGTACTTTGCGATAGATATCTGGCAGAGTTAACTCACAATCCACACTAGGCAAATAGAGAAACTGCGATCGCTCTACCCCTACTCTATCTGTCACTTCATGTCGCAGCCATAGACCATCCTTAAGGGTGTAATGAACGATTTGTTGCTGAGTCTGGCTGACTAACACATAGTCTTCTAATGTGGAACAGGTTTGGTAATCGGCAAACTTTTCCGTACTATCAAAATTTGCCGTAGATTTTGATAACACTTCAATAATCAGTTTAGGGTAGCGGATAAAATCTTCGGTGGTCGTGATGTCCTCTGGATGGCAAGTCACAACAACATCGGGGTAATAGTAACAGTCTGCCGTTTCTAGCCTCACCTTAATATCCGATGCCATCACTAAACATGGAGTTGAATCCAGATGATTACCTAAAAGCCGACTCAAATTTGAGCTGAGAACCACATGGGGTTTTTTAGCCCCAGCCATCGCGTAGACACGCCCCCGACGGTACTCGTGCTTGATGGGGCTGACACGCTCAGCTTCTAGGTAGTCTTCGGGGGAGATGTAGAAGTGTTGGGCAACCATAGAATGTGAAGATGACTGAGAAGGGCTATAGTATTTTATTGTACTAATTATTTCAAAAATTTCCTTCCATTTCCAAGTCTTCAATTATCTGCAAACCGCGCGGATCGCCGACTCGCAACAGCGAAGATTTAGCATCTTCTCGCACGCCCATATCTTCGTCTTCTTCTAAAGATTCAATCAAAGCATCGATCGCCCCGGCATACACTACATTATTCGGCAATTCGCGGGCTAGTTGCCCGATCGCCCAAGCAGAATTACTTCGCACAGCAGACACACTATCTCGCCGCAGCGATTGAATCAACGGCGGAATCGCAGCAATCACCACATAGTAACCAACCTTTGCCATCTGACCGAGGGAACTGGCGGCCCACAAACGCACCGCTGAAATATCAGTTTTCAAAGCATCAATTAAAGGTACTAAAGCGCGATGATCCCGGCAATTGCCCAGAGCCCAAACTACTCCTTTGCGAACGTAACCGTTCCAATCGCGGTTTAGTTGGTCAATCAGGGGTTCCACAGCATCGGGACTCGGATTTCTGCCCAAGGCATAGGCCGCGCTCACCCGCACTAAGGGGCAGCCGTCTCTCAACAAAATAATTAAATGTGGAATTGCTCGATCGTCTTGCAATTCGCAAAAAGCCCGCGCCGCCGTCATTCGGTGCTGAGCTTCTGGAGATTCGAGCAAAAGGAGCATTTCCTCTGGATCTGGCAGCGGGGGTTCGGATTCGTCGAGTTGATCCAAATAGCTTTCCAGTTCCAGGTCAGTATCAATGGCGATCGGGTAGTCGTTATTGTGCATAAAAAAACTTTACTGCACTGAGGATGCTCCTGGGCAACTCAGTCGGTTGGCGGTTGTCGGTTGGCGGTTATGGGTTGGCGGTTATGGGTTGGCAGTTATCTGTTGTCTGCCCCCAATCAGGAATAACGAATAACAACTAACCAATTATAGAGATTTTATCATCGAGAGGGAATGACTTTTATATCCTAATTTTTGATAAAGATTCAATGCTGGCTGATTACTGATAAATACTTGCAAACCAATTTGTCGATCGCCCCTTTTTTTTGCCCAATTTTCCGCATGATTAACTAAGGACTTACCGATTCCCAGACGGCGGTGTTCCCGTGATACATAAAGCAGAAAAATGTGAGAGTAGCGTTCCCCGCTGCATTGGTCGATCGCATTTCCCAACCACAAACATCCCACAGCGGATTTGAGATTTTGAACTTGAGATTTCGGCTTTGGTTGAGAAGACGGAAGTGCCGATAAATTTGCTTCCTCTTCCCCCATGTTGTTCTGACACTCAACCAACCAAAGCGGCGTCTGCTTGGAAAAATATTGCTCAACGGTTTGAGCCAAATGTCCCAATTCCCCATCTGGGTAAAGCTCTCCGTAGGTCCGGTGCATAAACTTTACCAAAATTGCCCGATCGAGTCCAGAACCCGATCGCAGCCTATAGCCCGGTATCAGATCCCCAGACATCTGATTAGCCAACACAGTTCGGGGAATAGTTGAAGCCCAACAAAATCTGATGCACCGAGGCCGCTTGCTTTTGTTGACTCACTTCCTCAATCGGTGCTGGGGCCGCCATGTCAGCCGGCAAAAAGATGCGAGCGCTGACTGCTACGAGGGCAGCGAAAAATACTAATACCGCTATCAATGGAGCAATGTATTGACGAATGATAGTCATAAGCGCAAAAATCTTAATTTGGAACTGGATAATTTAAAGTATACCATATAAATGCGATCGGTTATAATTAATTTAAATGCACAATTAGGTCGCTGACTGGGCGGTCATCAATACCAACAAACACCAAACATAATATTATGAGTTCCTCCCCTGCGGTTTATGAAGCTCTAGCCAAATCAATTGTTTATTTGAACGATCGACCAGACTCGCAAAATCTAGTGGCGCGTTTTTTGGACACTAACGGCTACTATATCGATCGCATCTTCGACGATCCCCAAACAGGTCTGTATGCGATCGGCTTCGGTGCAGTAGATCCCAAAACCCCCCCCGTTCTGGTATTTCGGGGCACGGACTTTATCGGCGACGATGCTATATTTTCCGACTCGCGCAACATTGGTTTTGCCGAATTTGAAAACAACAAAGATGCGATCGAAAACTGGCTCCAAGAAATCGGGAAAAATAAATCTCAAAATCCCAATCAGTTATTGCCAGATGCGATCGGTCACAGTGCAGGCGGTGCCATAGCTCAAATAGTCGCCACAGAATTTACTTCGATTACTGGGGATATATTTACTTTCAACTCTCCCGGAGTCTCAAAGACTACAGTCAATGCTTTCAATAAAAATCTGACCAGAATTGGCAACAAAAATGTTAATCACTACATCGTCAGCGGAGATATCATCAGCCTGTTTGGCGAACAATTTTTACCAGGAAAAGTATTTGTTCAAACTTTTACAGACCCCAATATTGAGCCACTAACTGTCTTAGCCAAGCATCGTTCCGAAAAGCTGCTCACTAATCCCCCCGCAGGTTTTTTCCAAAGGCAAATTTCTGTAGAAGACTTGAACAGTCCAGAATTTACCTATAACAACGACTCCGATTTTAATGAATTTATAGCGGCGATGAACTTTGCCCTACCAGAAGTGTCAATAGCAATCAGAACCAGAGCAGGTGCAGAAAGTTTAAGAACATCTCCAGAATTCTCTTTGGTGGAACTCATCAAAGAAATTCAAATTGGTTTAGCTCCCCTACAACCAAACTATTTATTAGGAGACGATCGCAACAATGCAGCCACCGGGGGCAGTGGAGATGATACGATTATCGGCAACGGCGGTAACGATACTCTCAGGGGTAATAGAGGTAACGACAGTATCACTGGCGGTGGCGGAGACGACTTCTTATACGGCGGCAGAAATAACGATTATTTAAACGGAGGCGACGGAGACGATTTGATTGCAGGCGAGTTGGGCAACGATGTTTTAATTGGTGGCAGTGGACGCGATCGTTTTGTATTAGAATCCGGTGGGGGCTCAGATACGATCGTAGATTTTGAAGACTCTCAAGATTTAATTGCACTATCGCGGGGTCTAACTTTTGCTCAGATTAAAATTACTCAAGGCAATGACGGAGTTTTAATTAGTCTCCTGAATAATGGCTCCATTCTTGCTAATATTACTGGCGTATCTGCAAGTCAGATTTCGCGGCCAGATTTTGTCCAGATTTAGATAATTTCTGATTCCTCTTGAAGACTTTAGTCCTCATCATCGGGAGCGATAATGACTAAAGTCCTGATTGACACACCATTCCTTCTTGTCCCAAGTGAAAATTGTGCATAAGTAAATCTACTTAATTAAATGCAAGATACAGGTGACTAAAAAGCTTGCTGTCTGAACATAGTTCCTTCTTGCTGATTCTTTCTTCTTTCTTGCTTCTTTCTTCTACTTAAACGATCGCTAGTGTAAACTTAATTAAGTAGCTCCAACAGCAATCCCCAATCAAAATACAGGAAATAACAAAAATATGCCTTCTTCCCCCGCAGTTTACGAAAATATAGCCAAGCGATTAGTTTATATAGATGACAACCCCCAGTTACAATCTGTAGTTCAAGGTGGTTTAACCGCAGCCGGCTATCGAATCGATCGCACCTTCGACGATCCAGCAACGGGATTTCACGCGATCGGCTTAATCTCCACCACCCCAGACAAACCGCCAGTTTTAGTATTTCGGGGCGGTGATACGGCGATCGACGATGTTGCACTCGGAGACACGCGCGGTGTGGGTTTCAACCAATTTGAAGCCAACAAACAAGCATTAGGAAATTGGCTGACACAAATCAGTCAAGATACCACAAAAAACCCAAACCGCTTGCCACCAGACGTTCTGGGACACAGCTTGGGCGGTGCTTTAACCCAGCTAGCAGCCACCGAATTCACATCCGCGATCGGAGATGTTGTCACTTTCAATTCCCCCGGAATTGCTCGAAATACAGTCAATACATTTACCCAAAAAGCGGGCGCAGGCAAAAATGTAACTCACTACATTGTCAGTGGCGACTTTGTGAGTTTAGGTGGAGAAGCTTTTCTGCCCGGAAAAGTTATTTTACAAACATTTACCGATCCGGTTATCAATCCACTCTTAGTCCTAGATAAACATAGTCAATCAGGCCTCTTAACAACTCCCCCTCCAGGTTTAATTCAGACAGAAATCTCGGTCAACCAGTTGAGCAGCCCTGACTTTACTTTCACAGATTCCGACTATTTAGAGTTGTTAGCTGGCTTAGATTTTGCCTTACCAGCACAGGGAGCAGCACTGAAATCACGCAGCACCACAGAGCAATTGAGACTCACACCCGGAGCCTCTTTTTTGGGAATTATTAGTGGAATGCAAGCTGCTCTAGCTCTCTCTCAACCTAATAACTTAGTAGGCGACGATGCCAACAATACAGCCTCCGGTTTTGCCGGGGACGATGTGATTGTTGGCAACGGGGGAAACGATACTCTCACTGGCAATCGTAACAATGATATCATTACTGGCGGTAGTGGTAATGACCAGCTATTCGGCGGCAAAGGAGATGATAATTTAAACGGGGATACAGGCGACGACACCCTCGTTGGGGGAGTCGGTTCGGATCTGTTAATTGGCGGCGCGGGACGCGACGTGTTCGTGTTAGGAATAGGGGCTGGTACTGACACAATAATCGACTTTCAACAGGGTGAAGATTTAATCGGTTTGACCAAAGGTCTTACCTTTAACCAACTGACAGTTAATGCCAGCGATTTTTCAACTCTGATCCAATTTACCAGCACTGGTGAAGTTCTTGCTAGTTTCATTGGTCCTCAAGCCAACACTCTGACAGCTAGGGATTTCATCTCCATTTAATAGAAACCTCCCCAAATATTGATTGTGTGGCAGGCAACCAGCCTGCCCTTTACTAATTAATCTGGATCGTCCAGTCCAGGTCTTGGCATAGGTGCTAATTTTGATTCATCTTCTAGTGGCAAAAAGAAGATTGTCATCATACCTGGAATCACAGCCAGTGCACTCATCAAGAAATAATTTTGATAGCCAAGATTCGCCTGCAAGTAGCCACTAAAAACCCCCGGAATCAGCACTCCGGCGGCCATGAAGGCTGTGGTAATTGCATAATGGGAGGCTTCGTATTCCGGGCGAACAGTCCGCATCAAGAACACTGTATAGGCCGCTACGCCAAGCCCATAGGTAAATTGCTCGATCGAATTTACGACATAAGCCCATTCAATCCCCGGTTGATTGATTGCCAACAGCCAATACAGCACGTTAGTAGAATTTTGCAGAATAGCCGTCGGCCACATCCATTTTTTCAGTCCTTGTTTCGCAATCAAATAGCCCCCTAACAGCCCTCCAACTAACAGAAACATTACCCCTAAAGTACCAGATAACAAGCCCATATCCGAGGTAGAAACTGCTAATCCTCCTTTTTCCACTTTATCCATTAAAAATGGAGGAGCCATTTTAAAAGTCAAGGCATCGCCCAATCGAAAAATCAAGACATAAGCGACAATCCAACCAATTTTATCTTGCTGAAAATAGGTTATAAATGACTCCAGAAAACTGGTGGTTTGCCGAGGTGCGCCCGCTTCCTCCGCATAATTTCTAGGATAGGGCAGATACCACCGTTGAAACAGATAAATCAGCACAAACATAATGGCACAAATGCCAAAAGCTGTCGCCCATCCGTAGCTAAGGGCAGTCACGTTAAAAGACGAACCCAAAAAAGATAACTGAATGTCTTGATATACTTTGGTATCGGTACCATTTCCCGTCACTAAATACTGTTCTGCTAGTTTACCAGCCAAGAAAACCAAGACACCGCTACCGGCAATGACAGCACCTCTATAAGCCGTGTTGCGAACGCCGACAAATAGTGCTTGTTGGTCTTTATTGAGCGTGTTTAAATAAAATCCGTCAATGGCGATGTCGTGAGTAGCCGAAACAAAGGCGATCGCCGTAAAAATGACCAGCGATATAATGATAGGATGGGGTGTTAACACACCAAAAGCTAGGAAAGCGAACAAAAAAGCACAAAGGATTTCCATGTTTAAAATCCACTTGCGCTTAGTTGAATACAAATCAACTACGGGGCCCCACAAACCTTTTAACACCCAAGGAAAAGACAAAAGACTTGTCAATCCGATCAGTTCGTTGCTGGTTCCCAAACCTTTCAAAAAAATCACCGACATTAAATTAACAACGGTGTAAGGGAGACCTTGGGCGAAATACAATACTGATACCCACAATCCAGCGTTATGTTTTTTTTCCATTGCCAAGATATTTTACCTAGTTGCTTATGAGATTTACTGAGTGCGATCGGCATTTTCCGGTCACTGAAACCGCTTGCATCACAGTATATGGCATTGCGATACCAACGGTCGCAATATAAGCTTTGTATCTTAGCATCATTGCGCCTCAGAAATGCTTTGATTTGTCGAATAAGCCTGTAACAGATGCTGACCGTTAAAATGAACCAGGTGAGTAGCCTCTTCTGCTACCCAAACATCAGTTTCCCAAGCAATATCAGATAAATATTCTGCCATTGCTTTGCGACTGAGAAAAGCTGTCACCATCACCAGAGGAATTGTGGAAGATTTGAAAAGCTTTTCTAGTTCAGCTTTACGTTTTGGATTAATGGGCCCGTGGGAAGTCACAGCTTCAATCAATACCAACCAGTTTTTTGCCGTAAAGTGAACAATTACATCTGGCATCTTACCGTGAGCATCTATTGTCACTCCTAATGCAGTGAGCGATGCTTCGTTGAAATGAGCAAATTTTTCATCTGTATCTCCGACATAAAGCAGCTTGCCAGCCGGAGTAAAGCGAGAAGCAAACTCACTCACAATCTTTGATATTAAGACGTTATGACCTCCGGGCGAAAGAGTTTTGATATCACCTTCGATGGTAATTGGAATCCGAGCCATTTCTCGCTCTTGTGCATATCTTTGTTTGAGAGTTTCGACAGAGGCGAGGTAAGTGCGGACATTTTTATCCCAATCAGAACTCCCGTAAGTTCGCAGTAGCTCTAAAGCACTTTCTTCAATCTGATATGCCGTTTTTGGACTATTCACCGGACGTTCTGGATTGTAAAGCCAAGTGCTGCAAGTATTTCTAAAGCTTCATTGATGTGATTTTCGCTAGTCATTTGGTGATTTTATAACTAATTTATTGCGTTCAGTAGTTGTTTTTCGACAAGTTCGTCAATTTCGCATTGTGTCGGAAATATTTCTCCCATTTGATTACCAAGTAAGAGTAATTGCTCTAGACTAGGATACTTCAAACTCCGCAAATCTGTAGCATTGACTTGAGTATGCCCGCTGAAGAGTCGAAAAAACCCATCTACAAGGTTGGAATTCAGATAAATTGCCAATCCTCGCGCGAGGATGAGGTCTAGTCCGCGTCCCTGTTTGTGAAAGTAATTCAAATGATTTTCAAAACCCACCCTAGAATTATTAATTTTGTCAGCATCCCAAACTACTGCCACGATTCGCTTTTTCTCTTCTTTAGATGAGAAACGCTTGACCAAAACATAATGTTCGTTAGGAACGAGCAAAGGAGCAGTTTTATCGTTAACTGCTAAAGCTTGATGTTTTTTCGTTAGTGTGGGATATTCAACATAACCAGCAGAAAAGTGGGCGGGATAAATCAGCGGAACAGTACCATAATCTGGTTCTATTCGCAATTCAGATAAAACCCTAAAATTAACAACCTTGCCTGTTGAAACTGTTAAAAATAGTTCTTTGAGAGTGAAACTAAATTGTGCCATTTTATAGACTATTTTCTGGTCTATTGAATTTGGCAAAATACGAATAAATTGCTCTGAATCACTAGGATTAACTAGCTCGTCATAGCGCAGTGAGTGAGATGAAATTAGGTCATCGCCAGCAGTTGTGCTTGAGTTGACAAGTACAGTATCTGGCTTTTCTATTTGTTTGGTAGCGCGAACAATCATAGTTTCTTGCAAAACTGCATCATCGGCAAAGGGCAACCGTCGCGATTCAAAGATGTGTAATTGACGTAAAGCCATCATTTGTAACAATACTTTGCGAAAATCTCGAAAGTATAAACCGTTGCAAAAGCTACGCGGAGTAATCGATACTAATTCACCCTTTGGTTTGAGTAAGTGAGCGGTGGCAACTATAAAACCAGCGTAGAGATTACTGGTTTCTACTCCTATAGAACGAAGCAAACTTCGGACTTGGGATTTAGCATTAATCTTGGTATAGGGAGGATTGATAATTGCATTGGTAAATTCGAGCTTTAATGCCTGTTTAAATAGATTAGGGTGTAACATATCAGCAGCGTCTTGAATGAAATCTAGTTGACGAATATCATAGGTAAAAGATATACCTGCACTGTGACATTCTCTACTGCACCAGTCTAAAGTTTGTTTGAGATACTCAATCAAAATAATGTCAATTTCATAAGCTGTAATGTGCAAGGTGCGAGGTTTTTGGGGGCGCTGACATAGCTCGCAAACAACTGCTGCTAGCAGCGAACCAATACCAGCACCGGCATCTAACAGCGATATATCGGGACAGTTAAATTCAAACATTCTCGCCATTAAAACTGCCACGGATGAAGGTGTTAAAAATTGTCCTTTTTCTCCTCTCTGGTTTTGTTGCAACTTCCGGGTTGCTTCTGGGCGCAACAAGTCTACTCTTTCTAGGAGATTGCTGGCAGTTGTGTTTTTGTCAGCCGGAAGGGTTCGTGTTGGAAAATGTGGTGATATCATTTGTTGAGAAAAAGTCTATCTCTACTTGAGCTTATTTTCGCCTAAATTGGATGAGTGTTATTGAACCGCGAAGACGCGAAGGACACGAAGGAAGAAAGAGGAAGTAAATAAAATCTTCTACGGGGAAGGGAGTAAGAGGCAGGATCGCCTTTTCCTGCATACCGTGTGTTTTGCAATAAGGATTTTACTTATTTGCCCACTTAATATAACATTGTGCGAAAATGTCAACCGGACTCTCAAACCAATAGTCCGTAACAGACAGTTAAACGCTCTCTCACACAATTCTGATGCGTAAATCCAAAACATTCTTTTTGTCAAGCCTGTTTTCGATCGGCTTAACAATCAGTTTTCTCCTGACTCCAGGCTGGTTATCACACTGGTTTCCGAATCGCGCGATAGCAAATCCCCCCCCACAAACCCAAACTTCGGAATTTCGAGCTTTCTGGGTGGACGCATTTAATCCGGGCTTCAAAACACCTCAAGAAGTCACCAAATTGATTGCAGATGCTAAACTGGCTAACGCCAATGCGATCGTCGCCCAAGTTCGTCGCCGTGGTGATGCTTTTTACACCAGTGCGATCGAACCACGCACCCTCGATCCTAACGTTCCAGCCGGTTTCGATCCACTGCAAGATTTGATTGACAAAGCCCACGCCGCAGGCATGGAAGTCCACGCTTGGATGGTAACGCTACCAGTAGTTTCCGGCGGTAAACTTCCTCCCAATCACATTTGGCAACAACACGGACCAAATGCTCCAGGAAGGGACAATTGGGCGATGCTGACTTACGGTGGGGAATCGAAAGGTTTTCTCGATCCTGGCCATCCAGATGCCTTGGATTATACTGTTTCCGTCTATTTGGACTTGCTGAAGCGCTACGATGTGGACGGCGTACAGTTGGATTACGTGCGCTATGGCGGGCCGGATTGGGGCTACAATCCGACGGCGATCGCCCGTTTTAACCAGCAAACTGGGCGCACTGGTACACCGAAACCAAGCGATACCGCCTGGATGCAGTGGCGACGCGATCGCGTGACGGAATTAGTGCGCAAGCTTTATGTAGAAGCCCTAGCCATTAAACCGCGAGTGAAAGTGACGGCGGCGACGATCGCCTGGGGCGACGGCCCGAAAAATGATGAAGGTTGGTATAAAACGCAACCCTACAGAGAAGTTTTGCAGGATTGGCGCGCTTGGCTGGAAGAAGGTATTATCGACATGGCGATGCCGATGACCTATCAGCGGGAATACAAACCACAGCAGAAGCGCGGTTACGATAATTGGATCGAGTACGCTAAAGACCACCAATACAACCGCCAAATTGCGATCGGACCTGGTAATTATCTCAACTACATTGAAGACACCCTAGCCCAGATTCGCCGCGCCGAAGCGCCATCTGCCAAAGGAAATCAAGTCGTAGGCACGGTGCTGTATTCCTACGCTAGCAGCAACGTCTATGCTAATGTCGAACTGCGATCGGGCGGTAGTGGCGATTTGCCCCGTCAGCCTTGGAAATTCGTGTCCCAGAGTAATGATTGGTTTTATAACGCCCTGTCCCACCCTAGTCAATACGTTGACGGTGCTACGGGCAGAACTGTTCAAACTCAGCCTGTGTGGCCTACTCCGGCTGCGATTCCCGATATGCCTTGGAAGTCGCGGCCGACTATGGGTGCGATCGCGGGCAATTTGCAACAGTGCGCTGGAACTTGCGACGGTGCGAGCTTGACATTACAGGCGATCGATGGTAATGGCAAGGTGCGTCAACTCCGAGCGGATGGTAAAGGATGGTTTGGGGCGATCGAGCTTTCTCCAGGAACTTATCAGTTAAAGGTTGATGGAACTCAAATTCAACAAACTGTTAATGTGGTTGCAGGTGAGGTCGCAAAAATGAATTTGTAGTAAAGATTTCAGTCTTTTCTACTCGTTCCCAGGAAGAGCCTGGTAACGCAGATAGGCGAGGAAGAGTCTGCTACATAAGATTGACATAAAGCGGACAAGAATGACATCTCGGACACTTAAAACTTACTTCCTGCTTCTACGTAGGGAGTCGGCTCCTTCTACTCTACAGGCGTGAATTCAGGATTAGCCATCC
>NZ_JBGJZU010000136.1:0-2677 GCF_041354475.1 Microcoleus sp. | reverse complement strand
ACTTTACGACTCATTTAGGACTGCTATAGCAATCCTAAATCATTTGTGAATTTCTTACTCCCGGACCTTAATAAGGGGAGGGTTGGGGTGGGGTAAAAACTTTACGACTCCTGCAAGGATTGCTATATATAGCAATCCTAAATCATTTGTGAACTTCTTACTCCCTCCCCTTAGCAAGGGGAGGGTTGGGGTGGGGTAAAAAATTTACGACTCCTGCAAGGATTGCTATATATAGCAATCCTAAATCATTTGTGAACTTCTTACTCCCTCCCCTTAGCAAGGGGAGGGTTGGGGTGGGGTAAAAAACTTTACGACTCCTGCAAGGACTGCTATATATCTTGTTTGTGTTAGTGAAGCAGGACTAAAGTCATTACTACAAACAATATTAACCGATCGCCTTTTCGTAACGCTTGCTAATCTCTGTCCAATTCACAACATTCCACCAAGCTTTGAGATAATCAGCGCGCAAGTTTTGGTATTTGAGATAATAAGCGTGTTCCCAAACATCATTACCCATAATTGGATAATTTCCATCCATTAAAGGAGAGTCTTGATTCGGAGTAGTTGCAATCTCAAGTTTGCCAGCTTTAGTGCGGACTAACCACACCCAACCACTACCAAAACGTTTAGTTCCCGCGTCGTTAAATTTGGCTTTAAAATCGTCCGCAGTGCCGAAACTTTGCTTAATTGCTGTTGCTAAACTACCTGTGGGCTCGCCACCGCCTTTGGGACTCATGATTTCCCAAAACATACTGTGATTTAGGTGTCCGCCACCATTGTTACGAACTACTGTGCGAATATCTTCGGGTACTTTACTCAAATCCCTGAGCATATTTTCCACACTCATGTTTTTGAGTTGCGGATACTTGCTAACAGCATCGTTGAGGTTTTTAACATAAGCTGCGTGATGTTTATCATGATGGAATTGCATTGTCCGCCCATCGATGTGCGGTTCTAAGGCATTGTATTCGTAGGGGAGAGGTGGCAGTGTAAAAGGCCCCGGAGTTTGAGCTATCTTGGTTGCTTCGGCAATTGGACTTGCTTGGGATACATTATTTCCTGACGCTTGATAAGCACCTGCGGTAAGAGCTCCGACGCTAGCAGTCAGTAAATACAAGAAATCTCGACGTTTCAGACTCATATACAGTACCTAAGTGAATTATTAACTGTTTAAACCATATTACACTATCCGCCAATTCCCGACTTATTCAATAAGTAGGAAATCTCCAAAAATAGCCTGGTTTTTTGATATTATTCTTTGGATAAGCGCTGAACAGATTCACCTCCAAAAAGTTCATCGGCTGCTTTGAGAATACCGGGAATTTTAGCAGCGTGGGGACTGTGAGCGAGACAGCGACGCAAGTCTAATTCATCGAGGCGATCGGCTTTTTGACCTGGAAACCAGTGGCTGCCGTTACCCAGTAGATTGTAGCGCATTTTGCAATACTCTATAGTATTATAAGCCTGGGCTAAATTCCACAGCCACAAAATCACATAAATGTTAATATTTCCCGGAGTATTTTCTATGGTTGGTAAACCGACGTGCCAAGTTTTAAACCAATCTTCTCCTAATTGATTAATTGCTGCGGTTTCCAATCTTGCTAATATTGGTGGCAAAAGTCCATCGGCTTTATCTAACAATTGTACAGCGTTGAGATGTTCGTTAAAATCTTCAGGTTTTGCTGCACCCAGACTCAAAGTGTGTACTTGCGGATGGGACAAACAAAATAAGTCGTTAAACACCATCGGACTCAGAGGATAGCACAAGTCGATCAATTTTTGTGGCGGGTTGTAAAGTTGACCGCCTTTATCGGAAGGACTAATGATAAAAATGCCCATGTCGTGAAGTTTAGCAGCTTCAATGGCTGGCAAGTTAATTTGATTAATGTAGTACCAGTGCAGGTTAACATAATCGAATTGATTGGTTTCAATTGTTTTGACAATCACATCCGTCGGGCCGTGAGTTGAAAAACCGATAAACCGGACTTTGCCCTCTGCTTGCAATTTTCTAGCCACATCCATGCAGCCACCAGGACGAATGGAATCTTCTAGTAATTCCCAGGTGTTAATGCCATGTATCGATAGTAAATCGACGTATTCTAGTTGTAAATAAGCTAAGGATGTCTCAAATTCTTCACGGAATTTATGCGCGTTAGGTTGGACAGTAACTTTTGTTTGAACGATTAGTTTTTCACGGGGAAACTTCGGTAATATTAATCCTAATTGCATTTCAGAAGTGCCGTAACCGCGAGCAGTTTCTATGTGATTGATGCCACCTTCTACAGAGTAGCGAATTGTTTTTTCGAGATTTTCTTGATTGTCAAGGGGAATTTCATTTAGTGGTACGTCTTGCCATTTGTAGTGATATCTCATGCCACCGCAGGAAAAGACTGGCATGGATAATTCTGTGCGTCCGAATCTGCGATATTGCATCATAAGTAGAAGGAAGAAGGAAGAAGGAATAAGGAAGAAGAACCCCCCCCTAGCCCCCCCCCAAGGGGGGAAATTCAGGAAGAAGGAAGAAGGAAGAAGGAATAAGGAAGAAGAACCCCCCCCTAGGGCGTGTTTTCAAACTACAACCATAACCAGATACAGGCGATCGTAATCATGGCTGTATAATTTGCAGCCAGCTTCTCATATCGGGTTGCGATCCGACGAAATTGCTTGAGTCGGTTGA
>NZ_JBGJZU010000023.1:0-81158 GCF_041354475.1 Microcoleus sp. | reverse complement strand
CCCACTGTTCGTTACTTAAGTCTCCTCGGTTCATGAGCGTTAAGTGGTTGCGATCGCCTATTTTCCAGTATACAACGAGTTTGAAAACACGCCCTAGCCCCCCCCAAGGGGGGAAGGGGGACTTTGAGAAGACTCCTGTCCCCCCCTTCTTAAGGGGGGCTAGGGGGGATCTAGATTTAATAGTCAAACAACAGTCTCTGACTGGGTTTGACGTTAAGTTGACACCAATAGGCACTGCCCAAAGCGTGTCAACTTAAGCTTTTCCACCAGTCTTCCCGCCCACCCGCGAGTCCGCCAGGGAATGAATTCCCTGTCTCATAGCGAAAGTCCTCTCAAAGAGGACTGAAGAACTCATTAGTCGTCTTCAGACGACTTTAGCTTTGAGGCAGGGGTTTAAACCCCTGCCGGACTGTCGGTTTGAGGTTAAGTTGACACCAATAGGCACTGCCGTCTCCTCGCTAATCATAAGGAGTGCAACCGGAATTGATCTAACGTATTTCTGTCATTGCGAGGCACGAAGCAATCTCAAAACCCTTGGCACACCGTAGAGCGTGCGTCCAGGACTGTCGATATCAAATCAGAGCGAACATATCTTGGGTAAGCGAGCTGGATGACAAACCAGTGAGAGACGCTAACAACTCACCAGTGCTGGCGATACGGATCAGGGTGTCCTGCGCCTGCATACCACTACCCTGGCTAATGGTCAACTGGTCAAATCTGACACCGCCGCTTAATCCGAGTAAATCTTGACCAATCTGGAAATCAGTAATGGTGTCTACTCCTGCACCAGAGTTCAGCACAAAGCGATCGCGACCCTCACCACCTATCAGCAAATCATCGCCTAAACCGCCGCTGAGCAGGTCATCACCAGCACCACCATAGACAGTATCATTTCCCAAACCTCCAAAAAGGGTGTCATTTCCCAAGTCCCCGGAAACTAAGTCATCATCCTTACCGCCGTGGACAACATCATTACCTTTACCGCCATAGACAGTATCATTTCCCATGCCTCCGAAGAGGGCATCATTTCCTGAATCTCCTAAAACCAGGTCATTATCTTTGCCGCCGCTAACAATATCGTTGCCTTTACCGCCGTAAAGAGAATCATTTCCCTGATTGCCGTTGAGAACGTCTTGGCCTTTATTGCCATAGAGCAAGTCATTACCCAATCCACCAACAAGAGTGTCATTTCCCAACTTACCGATTAAGACATCATCGTTTTGAGTACCTGTGATTGAGTCGTCATTGTCAGTGCCAATTAAGGTGTCACCGCCGATCGCCTCAAGGGTTGGCGTTGGTTCTGGATTGGGTGTTGGTGTTGGGGTTGGTTCTGGATTGGGTGTTGGAGTTGGCTCTGGATTGGGTGTTGGTGTTGGAGTTGGTTCTGGATTGGATGTCGGTGTCGGTGTTGGCTCTGGAGTTGGAGTTGGTTCTGGATTGGATGTCGGTGTCGGTGTTGGCTCTGGTGTTGGTGTTGGTGTTGTCTCTGGATTGGATGTCGGTGTCGGTGTTAGCTCTGGTGTTGGTGTTGGTGTCGGTGTTGGCTCTGGATTGGGTGTCGGTGTTGGCTCTGGATTGGGTGTCGGTGTTGGTGTTGGAGTGGGTGTTGGAGTGGGTGTTGGCGTTGGTGTTGGTGTTGGAGTGGGTGTTGGTGTTGGTGTTGGTGTCGTTGTTGGCGTTGGTGTTGGAGTGGGTGTTGGCGTTGGTGTTGGAGTGGGTGTTGGCGTTGGTGTTGGAGTGGGTGTTGGCGTTAGCGTGCTGCTCAAATAATTGAGGATGTCACTCCCGGAGAGATTCGCCACAGTTTCAATTAAGCCAGCACCAGAAACCGACTCATCGAAAAAGTCTAAAATAGCTAGGTCTTTAGCAGCATTAGCAACCCCATCTTTGTTGAGGTCTACCAGCAGCGTTGTGCCATCTCGTTCGATACCAATAGAACCAGCAGATGGAGCTGATAAAGAGATAGTTACGCCTGGAAGGTTAAGAATATCCGTGCCACCTGCATCTTGGATTTGACTGCCAGCAGCTTTTTGGGCCTCTAGCTCGTAAGTATCGTTCCCTAAGCCAGCTTTGATGGTATCGGCACCGCCACCGCCTGTCAGCGTGTCTTCCAAGGCACCGCCATAGATTTCATCCCCATAGGGAGTGCCGATAATCTTGAATTGCTTGATATTGCTGAAATGCAGTTGGCTTGGCCCCCATGTCTGGATTTCTCCACTGCCTGTTATTGGGTCGAATTTGGGGTAGCGAATACCAACGTTGACATAGGTTGACAGTGAAGGGCCATCACCAACTGAACTGCCAAAATCATAGTTAACATCTCCCGTAGGGTTGCCAATATCAATGAGTGTGGGAATCCCGGTGCCATCAGCATTCCCTACAAAAAGACCAATACCTCCTTTTCCCTGGGTGATGTCTGTATCTTTGACAAAAGCTACTTTGGCACCGTCAGCAGCAAGAGACAGAGCGAAATTAGCATTTTCGCTACCGGCAACCATAACGACCCCAGAGCCATCAGTGTTACCAGTCCGAATCATGTTAAGTACATTTGGTGAGTCAGCTACATACGCCGCGCTAGACCAAGCCACCTTGCTACCATCTCCTGACATGGATGGACGAAAAGCAGATTCTTGGAATTTGTTTTCGCCATAGGTATCGTCGGACAGTTTCTTTATACCGGTGCCATCTGTGTTGGCAACAAATATTGATCTGTTTTGTGTTCTGATAGAACTTTGCCAAGCTATCTTCGAGCCGTCTGCTGAAAGGGATGGATAAGTATCATAAACTTCCGCGAAGGCACTAGATTTAGCAGAATCATCGGTAATTTGTTTAATTCCAGTACCGTCAGTATTGGCAACAAAAATTTCTTCCTCTAAAACAGACTCCCCCACTCTAACCACCCCACTCCAGGCTATTTTCGTCCCATCGCCTGAGAGGGAAATTAGACCGTTAACTCCACCTAGTGGTTCAAATGGGGTAATTTTTGTGATGCCAGTGCCATCAGTGTTGGCAACAAAGACGTCAGCTTCCTGTCCCCTAGATTCTATCCAAGCTACCTTGCTGCCATCGGCTGATAGAGAGGAGGCGTAAAAGTTGGGATTAGTAGCAGGATTGATTCTGAAAGGTGGATTTGAATTACCGACCTTTTTAACCCACAGTCCCTCTTCATCTGTCCACGCTACTGTCGTGCCATCGGCTGATAGAGCAACGTCATAGTGACCAACGCTCTTGCCAATGTCAATGGTGAGGGGTGTTCCTACACCATAAGCGTTTGCCACAAAGACATCCCATGAAGAGGGATTTGTTGGGTCAATGTCTCTCCATGCGACGGCACGGGTGGGTAAAGCGGAATAGTCCAAAACTAACAGGTCAGTTCCCGTTCCCCCGTCGATCGTATCGTCGCCTAAACCGGGGGTGAGCGTGTCATTTCCGTCTCCGCCGTTGATGGCATCGTTGCCTCCACCACCATCTATGAAGTCATTCTGGGTGCTACCTGACAACGTATCCCCAAGTTCTGAGCCAGTCAGTTTTTCAATGGAGAGCAATACATCACCGGCTGCGTCTCCGCCGGAACTTTTACCAGATGTCAGATCGACGGATACTGCTTCACCGGAGGAGATATAGGAAACAGCATCAATACCCTCTCCACCATCAAGAGTATCGGCTCCTGCTCCTCCAGCAAGGTAATCGTCGCCAGAACCAGCCAAAAGTTTGTCATCACCTGCTTCCCCAGAAAGGCGATCGCTTCCATCACCTCCAAAGAGGCGATCGCTGTTATCGCCACCTTTCAAATTATCGTCGCCGCCCTCACCAAAAAGCTCATCGCTGCCTGCACCACCTACCAACTGGTCATTCCCCTCACCGCCGTGGAGCGTTGCCGAGCCAATTCCCCGATAGTACAGCTTATCGTCACCAACCCCACCTGAAAGGTCTGCCGGAGTTTTCACGCCAGCCTGAATGTTAATTAAATCGTTACCAACACCGCCATCGCCAACAATTTTGCTGCTGACATTGTGCTTCTGCCTGGTCTCGAATGCTGATATGTAAACAACCCCGCCTGAATTTGGATCTGGCGAAATGGTGAATATCTCATTTCCATCGTTGAGATCGCCCCTAGTTCTAGCACTTGCATTTGGCCCCATATTCAGCCGCAACAGGCCACCGCCAACATCTTCCGCCAGCTTCAAACCTGTTTTATCATCGCACTTGGAATCAAAGCTGATTAGTGGCGGAGTTTTGGCCAGACCGATTTCTTCACGACCTCCTAAAAACTTATAGTAAGCGTACAACCCAGCAGTAACTTCACCGCTAGTCTTAAACAAACACAGCGGATCTTCTTTAATTTGCTCCAGAATTTTATTGACCCGAACCTTGCCATCACCATTGTGTAGATTATTCTCCAGATCGAAGTTAACTTTGGTGCGAACGCTTGCTTCTACACCAGCACTAGCTAATACTGCATTGAGTTCGCCAGCGCCTCCAATCCCTCCAGTCAGACTAACTTCTGGAACCTCTTCAGTCGTTCCGTCGGGGTTAGTGCGGAAATCGTTCACAAAAAATCCGTTGAAAATATCAGCAGTTTTGCGACTATCTGCGAACTGCTTTAGCCCTTCTGTATCAAAGCCAAAAGCTAAATCGATGTTGGCACTAAGGTCAAAGCTGAAACGAGCTCCCAAAATATAAATGATGGGGTAAAACTGACTGTATTCCAACTTGAATTTCAGCTCCGGCATATCGTATGTAAACAAATCTGCCTTTTGCCCCAGCAGCAGCTTAAACGCATTCTTTGAATCGTTTAAGAGTGGAAATTTTAGTTGACCTGCCTTTGAGCTTTCAAAACTGCTGACAAAGCTTGTGGCTTCTGTTGCTCCTTTACTTTCTAGCTGCGATTTGATGTCGGGAATTCCCTGACTTAAACTCGGCGATACATTATTAAGGTCGGTGACCGATCGGATATCCGTGCCACCTAAATTAAAGCTGCCAAGGTCAACAATCAGCTTGTCAGTGCTAGTAGAAAATTTGTCGAGTTTTTTAATCAAATCAGCGATTTCGATGACTGCTTTTATGTACCCCACATTGAAATCAGGATCGATAGCTGGCCCGATAGTTTCGATGATATCCAAGAGCGTAACATTACCATCCTTATCTTTATCTAAGGCAGCTTTGATAGCTCTGACATCAGAGAACCCAGGTAGCGGTTCTTCCAACACTTTGATGACAGGTTGAATTGGATCTGTAACCTGCTTGATCTTTCCCAAAATAGGTTTGGCAAAGTCGCTGAAGAATGTACCCATATCCATCTGTACGTTGTTGAACGCAATACTGGGTACATCGCCAAAACTGCTAGGATTGTCTGGATCTGCATTGCTGCTATTAAATCCCCAGCCAATATTGATGTCCGTACTAAGCGATGGCAGTACGGCAGACTCTTGAAAACTGGTGGCAGCATTCAGATTGATATTGGCAGAGCCATTAAATTTGGCATCAACGAGATTTGCCAAATTAACTGATGGCAGTTCCGAAAAGAAAAGTTGATTATCTGAGTCCTTTAAATCAACTGTAAAATCGCCGTTAAATTGGGTGCCTTTATCTTTGACATTGAGTTGCAGAAATCCCAGTTTGCCAGTTACCTCTAAGTTGGGAAGAGAGGCATTGAAATTAATTTTAAGTTCGTTGGCATTTGATGTATCGAAATAAAAGCCTTTAGTCTTATTGACACCAAAATCCAGATTTAAATCATAGCCAAGACCGATTTTGGCCTTGCCATTGATATCCAATTTCAAAGCTGGTAATCCAATCCCAGCATCCAAGGCTGTAGAGAATGAGTTAGCCGCCTGTTCTTTTTTGAGCCTTAAGTTAAACTTAACATCGTCGGTTGTTTCCACAAAGCTAATCGCCTGGTCAATTTCTTGGGCATCAACTTGACCATCATTATTCAAGTCGGGAAGCAACTTTAACCCACTGGCCCCCAAAGCTTCTGCTAGAGCTTGTTTAATTAGCTCCGGTGTTTTAGTTACTGCTGTATCGAGTTTTTCGTGCAGCTTTTTGAGAATATCATCTTCAAAATTGCTGATAAACTGTACGCCACTTTCAGCGGAATTCTTCAGTTTATCTCCTAAAAGTGGCAATTTGTTCCCATATACTCGGTTATTGACAGCAGCTTGGAGGGTATCTAGAAGAGCATCGAAACCTCCGATAATGTTTCCCAGGTTGTTACCTGTGTAAATTGTTGCTTGTTCAATCTGAAGAACTTGTCCATCTAAGGCAATAGTAGCTGAATCATCCTCAGCTAAAAGCAGTTGTCGCTGTTGAGAGTTAAGTGTTTCTCCGCGCACTAAAGCTGAAAAGATTGCTCCTTCATCACCTGGGGTATCCGAGTTATTCAATTGCCAGTCTATTGAGTGACCGATTTCTTCTAAAATAACATTGGCGATCGCATCAATATTATTGGCATTTTCGGTGAGTAACTCTCGCGAGATATAAATGGTATTAGTTGCTCCAGCAAAAGCTCCCTTGGCTCCATTAATTTCTGCTGAAGAGCGAATCTCGATCGAAGGAAGTTTTTCAAAGTCTCCATTTGCCCAATCTAAAGCTAAACTTTTGGTAATATCAGTATCAAAATTGTTACCAAAAGCTAAAATCATCTTGGCAGTTAAATCAGCATCTGTTCCTAAAGCTGCGAGGAAGCTTTGAGTTTTTTGTAGAGATTGCTCTAAACTATGAGTAACGGTAGTGCTATCTAGTAAGAAATTCATACTTTTCACCTTTTCCCTGTAACTATTTTCATGTATCTGCGATCGCACTTCGCCATCCCAACTGAAACAAGGGCGATCGCGTGTATTATTGATGAGTACAGAATGGTGAGTAAATATTTAACACTAATCAACGAATACATCTGCTCCTCCAGAACCTGTTAATCCAAAAGTTCCTGGTTCTTTATCACGGCCTTCTCTGGCAACACACCAACCACTTTCATAAACAAAGTTACCAGCAACATTAGTTTGGTTTGTTTCTGAGTTAATGACTACATTGTCCACATGATCGTAATTCCAATTATGTAAAATTTCATGAACTATTACGCCTGCCCAGGTATTTTCATTTAAACGATTATTTGACAAATTGTAAGCATTAAGGCTTAGGGCAAAATCTTTTGCTCTTTTGTTGGGTTGTTGAATAGTAAGGCCTAGAGTAGCTTCTCCCAAAACATTGTTTTCTTCATACATTTTACTAATATAGACGCGCCTTGGTCGTCCTAGTGCCCGGTCATTTACAGGATATTGAGTAAGAAAAATTTCAACAGCACCTTTAGGATTTGTACCATCATAACCATTATTTACATACTTGCCAATACAATCATAAACTTCTTTGCGTTGTAACAGTTCTTGAGCTTTGGCTAGACTTTTCCATATTAGCTGGCGCTGTTCGTCAGAAAAACTTTGATCAACTAGAGGCTCAGGAAATTTAGGCCAAGAATATCCACTTGGGCTTGAATAAAACTTCCGTTGAACCCGACCACCGGGAATTGACTGCTTAGTTAGGCATAAAAATCGAGGACAGCCAGCCTGAACTGACAGTTGTCTCACGAGAAGGCCAAGAGGTGATAAAACCAAAATACTTACAGCAAGAATTAGCGAGAATTTTTTATTTGACATTTTCATAAAATATCCTTCCCTCTTAATATTGCAATTCACTGGTTCAATCAACCTTGATTCAGTAATAACTCGGTTGCGGCAGCTACGTCAGTGAGAAAAAGTTATAAATAGTTATAACTTGCGCGTAAAATATGCTACAATCTTAAGTATAATTACTTAATTTCCTGTACCGTCCAGCAGGAACCACCGCTTTTGTGCTAACACACCCGATAATTTTAAATAAATGACGATCGACGAAGCACTGCTTTTCCTCGACTCGGTTCTCAAACAACAACATCTCAACGATATTCAGATATTAGTATTGCGACAGACTTGGGAAGGACACTCTTATCCAGAGATTGCCAAAAGCGCTGGTTATGATGCCGAATATATTAAGTTTGTTGGCTTTCAGTTATGGAAAGTTCTCAGTCGGGTATGCGGAGAAAAAGTCACTAAGAGTAATTTTCAGTCTGTTTTGCGACGGCAAGCACAACAGGCACAAGTAAACGTAAGACTACCAAATAGCCAAATTAGTCACAAGATCGACGAACAAGTCGATCGCAGTGGCGCGATCGCCGATCGAGCTACAACTGACTTAACAAAACTCAACAAATCGATAAATTGGGGAGAGGCAATTGATGTTTCTATTTTCTACGGACGTGCAGAGGAAATAGCCTTATTAGAAAAGTGGCTGATCGTCGATCGCTGCCGCCTAGTGACGCTGTTGGGCATGGGTGGAATTGGCAAAACTTCTCTCTCTATTAAGGTAGCAGAACGCATCCAAGAACAATTTGATTATATTATTTGGCACAGTCTCTGCAATGCTCCCTCGCTCCTCGATTTATTACTAGAATTGATTCAATTTCTCTCGCACCAACAGGAAACGAATTTACCAGATACCGTGGATGGTAGAATCTCGCGACTGCTGCACTATCTGCGACAGCATCGGTGTCTTTTAATATTGGATAATATCGAGTCAATTCTACAGGAAGAAGAACGCACGGGTTGTTACCGACAGGGATATGAAGGATACGGTCAACTTCTGCGATGCGTAGCCGAAATCAACCATAAAAGTACCCTGCTATTAACCAGTCGAGAAAAGCCAATCGGTTTAGCTGCTCAAGAAGGCAAAACTTTGCCTGTTCGTTCATTACAACTGACTGGTTTAACCACCACAAAAGCACGGGAATTTATTCAACGTATCGGTGATTTTCAAGGATCTGACTCCGAATGGGATATTTTGATATCTCACTATGGGGGAAATCCCCTAGCATTAAAAATGGTCGCTCCCGCTATTCGCGATTTTTTTGATAGTAGCCTCCCCAAATTTTTAGAACTTTTAAATCAAGGAACTTTAGTGTTTGATGATATTCGCAACCTATTAGACAGGCAATTTAATCGTTTATTAGATTTAGAAAAAAAGGTGATGTACTGGCTGGCTATTAATCGGGAGCCTGTCTCGGCGGCAGAATTACAACAAGATTTAGTTGCTAAATTAACTATTAAAGAATTACTAGAGGTTTTAGGTTCTCTCCTGAGACATTCTATGATTGAAAAAACCTCAGACGGCTACACTCAACAACCTGTCGTCATGGAATACATGACGGAACGATTAATCGAACAAGTCTGCACTGAAATCGCAACCAGCAAAATTGATCTTCTCAGAAGCCTGGGTCTGCTCAAAGCTACAGCTAAAGAATACATTAGAGATACGCAAGCTGGTCTGATACTAAAACCTATTGCCGATCGCCTTTTTTTTTCTTTTGAACGCCAGCAAATCATCGAAAACCAACTCAAACCTATTCTGACATCCCTGCGCGGTAAACCCACACTAGAAACTGGCTATGTTGCGGGTAATATTATAAATCTATTGTGTCAAATGCAGACAGATTTAAGCGGTTGGGATTTTTCTAATTTAACCATTTGGCAAGCTTATTTACCCAATACGAATTTGCATCAGGTAAACTTTGCTGGGGCTGATTTAACTAATTCGGTTTTCGCTGAAGTTCTGGGCAGCGGTTTGTCAATCGCTTTTAGCCCGGATGGAAAACTTTTAGCAATGGGCGATACCAATAGTGAGGTTCATTTGTGGCAAATGCCAGAAGTTAGGCTGCTGAGAACTGGCAAAGAATACGGCAGCATTGTGTTATCTGTTGCTTTTAGTCCAGATGGGAAAACTCTTGCTACTGGCGGTAGTAACGGTACGATTAATTGCTGGGATGTTAGCAGTTGGTCGATTCGTCAAATATTGCAGGGAAATCATAGCAGTGTGCTCGGAGTTGCTTTCAGTCCAGATGGCAAGATGCTTGCTAGTGGCATCGGTGATGGGACTGTGCGTTTTTGGGATTGGAGTAATGGACGATGTTTGCTAACTTTGCCAGCACACAAAAGTCAGGCTTGGTCGATCGCATTTAGTCCTCAAGGTAATATTTTAGCTAGTGGCGGTGATGACGGAATACTCAAACTGTGGGATGTTTCTACGGGAAAATGCCTGAAAATGTTTGAGAGTGACTGTCGTCAAATTCGATCGGTGGCTTTCAGTCCAGATGGTAAAACTGTAGCCCGGGGTGGTCATGATGCTTTGATTCGCATCTGGGATATTAGCACGGATCGAGTCGCAAGCATTTGCTCTGGACACTCGCAAATAGTAATGTCTGTTGCTTTTAGTCCTGACAATCAGATTTTAGCAAGTTGTAGCGAAGACAGCACCGTCAGATTGTGGGAAGTGGCATCGGGTGAGTGTTTCAAAACACTCCAAGGACACACCAGTCGAGTTTCATCTGTCGCGTTTCGTCCAGATGGCAAAATTTTAGCTAGCACTGGTGAAGACTGTACGGTGAGACTGTGGGATGTTAAAACAGGTCGTTGTCTGAAAACAGTATTGGGGCAAAGCAATCCAGTAAATTCGGTAGTTTTCTCGCCCGATGGCCAAACTTTAGCTAGTAGCGATCGCGCCGTGAGATTATGGAATATCAAAACCGGGAAGTGTTTTAAAAGCATACAGGATGGACATACTAATCGATTGAAATCCATTGCCTTTAGTCCGAATGGAGACTTGTTGGCGAGTGGATTCTCTGACACTACTGTCAGGTTATGGGATGCTATGACTGGAGAATGCCTAAAAAGTTTAGAGGGTCATTCTGCTTGGGTTTGGGGAGCCGCCATCAGTCCCGACGGCAAGATATTGGCAAGTTTCAGTGAAGACCAGACGATCGAACTATGGGATATTAGCACAGGGCAATGTCTTTATACTTGTACTGAGCATCAGAGTTGGGTGATGGGAATTGCTTTTAGTCCTTCAGGTGATATTCTGGCTTCTGCGAGTACCGATAAGACGGTGAAGTTATGGGATGTCAGTACAGGGAAAGTCTTAAGCACTTTGATGGGAAATAGCGGTTGGGTTTGGTCTGTTGCCTTTAGTCCTGACGGTAATATTTTGGCAAGCAGCAACAGTGACGGTAGCATCAAGTTTTGGGATATCCATACCGGAGAATGTCTGACTAGCATCGAGGGACATGATGGTATTGTGTCATCGGTAATCTTCAATCATGATGGTACACTCTTGGCGAGTGGCGGTCACGATCGAACTGTACGAGTTTGGGATGCGAGGACAAAGGATTGCTTGCAAGTTCTGCGGGGACACGAAAATTGGGTGTGGTCTGTTGATTTTAGTTTAGATGGTCAAATGTTGGCTAGTAGCAGCCAAGATGAGACGATTAAGTTTTGGGATGCAGTAACGGGTGATTGTCTCAAAACTTTGCCTGTTCCGAAACCTTATGAAGGATTGAATATGACAGGTGTTAAAGCTGTAACTGAAGCAACTGGGGCGATGCTCAAAACACTGGGGGCAGTGGAAGTAAGTCGATCGTGATATGTTGTACCATTGATATCTTTAGTTTTTTTCCCTATCGAAGAGAACTGCATCAAAAAGAGGTACAAGCTTTAAGTCTGAGTAAACCTGTAAATACAAATAATTTTCAAGTTTCTGCCGATTTGTCGGTAAAAATAAACCTAAGCCTGATAATTTTTGATACTTATGTCTGATCCTTGAGCTAAGTAATTCACCATTCTGTTGCACTCTCTGAATAAGAGAATTTTTTAAGAAAAACAAAAAATCGTTATAAGCTGAAGGATTTGCACCTGATAATCGAGTCAGTTCTTGTAAAAATTTTTCTAAATCAACAAAGGTTTCTCCAGCATAATAATAAGCTTCTACATCAGAGTTATTGGAAGAATTGGCTTTAGAAAATAAAAGAGAGGATATAAAAACTTTAATAGGCTCAATATTTCCTTGCAATATAGAATTAATCACAAAATTAACTTTTTCTGGCAAGTAGCGGAAATAATGATTGTTAGTCAATGTCAAACTATGGTACATATCCGGTCGTTCACAATCCATAATCTTTTTGGCTAGCTGAGATCCATCAATTTCTGGATAATCGCTCAAATAGCTTAACAATTGCTCATAATAGTAATTTGGCGCTCCAAGTTCTATTTGAGATGAAAGCGTATACTTAGCAGTATTTTGGAATGTATAGTGTACTTCAATATTTGCTTTATTACAATTTTGAAAAAATAATAATTCGAGATTTCCATTTACAGATTGGTTGAAATTAAATATAACTTGATTGATTTTATGAAGATTCATCCATCTAACTTCTGAAATTGAGGGGGAGTTGGGATGTTCGTCAGGGCTGATTTCCATCAGCGTTCCACCATGACCTAAAAACACAATAGCCCAGCGTTTGGCTTGAAATCGAGATTGTGCCCAAGCCAGATACTGAGTAAACACTTCTTCACTACTACTATCTGCTGTTTCTAAGTATTGTGTATCCACCTTACCTTGGCTAATGATGCTTCTCGAAAGTTGTGCTGCTCCACTAAAGTCTGATTGTACTACTACCAAAAGATTGTCACTTTTTACACCTTTACTTAGCATTTGAATAATTGGTTGTCCAAATCTTGATAGATTATTGTCATAGGGCATCCAGTATAGTAATATCCAGTCATAATTATTTTTAGCATTACTTCCAAGCATATATTGTTCTCTAGATGAATATACTGTCTCTATTAAAGAAGTCATACCTACTGTTAGAAATTTGATTGCTTGTCTTCTTTTCATGTTTAACTGGTTCCCAGGAAGAGCCTGGGGACATAGGTTCCCAGGCTCTTCCTCGCTTTTAACTAAAATTACAAACTGGACTTGCAAATGAGGGTGCACAATTCCTGATTTCTAAGGCGAAATTTGCCCCGAAGGTGGCGTGTCTTGAATTTTAGTGAGTGCTGCTTTCATTTCTGGAGTATCTAAGAACTTTTTGGTGGCTGCGATTAAACGATCGCCCCAGAGGTTTTCTTTGAGAAAATCTACAGTAGCATAGCGTTTATCTAGTTTTAGAGCAGCTTCTCCCATCGCTAAGCCTTTTTCTTTGTCGCCTTTGCCGTACCATGCTACTGCTAGAGCTAGCATTGGTTCGGCTGCTTTGTTGTCGATCGCGATCGCCTGTTCCCAACGTTTAATCGCGCCATCGGCATCTCCCTTTTCGTATTTGACTAATCCGATATTGTTGAGAGCGGGCCAGAGATTTTTTTCTAAAGCAAAGGCTTTTTCATATTGGGCGATCGCATTATCCAATCGTTTAAGCTTGTAAAAAGCATTGCCTAAATCAAATAATGCACCCGGATTATCGGGTTTTAACTTTAACCCTGCTTGTAAGTATTCCACTGCTTTTTCATAGTTTGCTTGCCGAAAATGAGCTTCCCCCAAGACAAATTTAATTGCAGGATTTTCCGGCGACAGAGATTGAGCTTGTTGCAAAGCGTCAATGCCTTTTTGCAACTGGTCAACTTGAAGGTACAAGCCGCCTAACAAAGTCCAAGCTTGAGAATTCTTAGGGGCTAATTGTGTGGCGAGTTCGGCTCTGGGTACCGCGAGTTGGTACTGCTGGAGTCTGGCTAGCTGGACAGCTTCTTCTCCCAGGCTCAAGGCTGTTTGTTCGAGTTGGGCAGAGTCGATTTGTAGAGTGTAAGGCAGGAGTGCCTGGGCGACAACAGGCTTGGGCATTGTGCACAAACCGAGGGCGAGTAGCAGAGATATGAGAGGAATCCGATTAGGCACGCGAGCAGCCCCAGCAAAAAATATAAAGGTTTCTCGATCGCCTATGATAACCTATAATTCTCCGCATCAGCCTCGCCGGACTAGATTATATTAATGGCGATTGAGACCCTAGTCCGAGGGTTAGGTTAATTTTTATGAATCTTTGCCCTTGCCTGGATGCTATGTTGAATTTTCTCTAACAATTGGGCTGCTGATAAAGAAGAAGGCAAAATTTTAGCACCTACTTCTTGTAGTAGAAAGTCGATCGCCTCCGATTCGGAATTTGTACTACACCGATAATCCAAAACTAATATCGGCGGTTTTGTTGCCATTTCTCGCAGACTTGATAGCGCTGGCAACACACTGGGGGATTCCGAGGGCCTGTCTCCCAAGCAAAGCAAAACTAAGTCCACGCTTTGATATTGCAACTGCTGCAAAACTTCCCTCCAATGGAGAGCAATTGAACCTCGAAAGCCTGCGGTTTGGATGTACTGAATCAAAGCTTGAAAGTTAGGGGCAAAATTTTCAGAATTATGAATAGGAAAATCAAATTTTTTCCCTCGATAATCTGCATTTTCGGAGGTGGCGAAATCCCGATTTTCCATCATATTTTGCTGCAAGTCCAGTAAGGTCGAAATATCAGCAAATAAAATGCTGGGCTTCCAACTCATCCCAGCAGCTACTTGAATAACTTGCCACAAAGCAGAGGCTACTAAAGGAGTGTCGGAGGTGTCGCTGTCGGTGGCTAAACACGGAAATACTGACAGTCCCTGGACTTGATTTGCCACTTGTGTAGTTGCCTGATCTAAAGTTACTAAAGGCAGAAAACCCAAACTCGAAGACTGACTTAACTGTTTGATAAAAGCTAAAGGGTTTTGCAGTTGGTTTGTGCCGTCCAAAACGATCGCATCGGGACGCCAGATACGGGCCACCAGTTCGGCCTGACCGAGATCATCTGCTTCTAAAACCCGGCAGTAGGTAGGGTTGAGCAATAAAGATGAGCCTTGGGAGCCACTGTTCTGCGGGCACAGCCACAAAATAGTCAAACAACTTCTCACATTGCCGATATTGCCATCGGGGTGTCCGAGCAAATTGCCCAGCAGCATTCCCAAGGCTGGCTCTGTGACGGGTAAGCTTAAAAAGCCTTCGGCTCGGTTGACGGAGGCCCGTTCTTTTTCGCCTCTGGTGGCTGTGATGATGGCTGGTATCGATCGAGTATCTGGATCGCTCTTGAGCAGTGTCAGCACGTCCCAGCCCGACAACAGTGGCAACAACGGGTTCAGGAAAATCACTTGGGGACTGAATCGGCGGGCTTTTTCCAGTGCTTCGGTGCCGGAACGGGCGACGATTACTTGATAACCTAAACCCGTAAGAACTTTGGTTAAATCTTCGATATATTTGGGAACTGCTTCGACGATTAATACGAGGCGAGAGCGAGAATTGGCGATCGGGTACTGATATTTTGGTTTGAATAATTCTGGCTCTATGCCTGGATATTCTGCCACATCTTCTCTAGTGTTTCCCGGAGGAGTTGGTGGTAGGAGTAAGGTAAATTGAGAACCTTGACCTTCTGAGGAAATAAACGAAACGTCTCCGCCGTGGAGCCTAGCTAAACGTTGAGTCAGTACCAGTCCTAGTCCGGTTCCTTGAAATCGCCTAGTTAGGGGGCTTTCTAATTGTTGGAATTTTTGAAATATGAGGTGCTGTTTGTCTGCGGGGATGCCGATGCCGTTGTCCCAAACTGTGAAAGCAATCCAGCCTTCCCAAACATTTACTTTTAAGCCAATTTTGCCACCAATTTCTGTGAATTTGAGGGCGTTGGATAGCAGGTTGACGAGCATTTGTCGCAACCGCAGTTCGTCGGCGATTAAGTGGCTTAGTCCCGGTTCGATTTCGAGTATAAATTCGGTTTGGATGGGGGATTCTTCCCCTGGGTTGGCGGTAGTTCCCTCGGATTTTGATGGAGATTTTTCTTCTTGCTGTTGGAGTTGTTTGGCTTGTTCAAAGGCTCTGTGGCAGGCTGCGGTAATTTCCACTGGTTCGGGAATTAGTTCTAGCTGCCCGGTTTCCATCCTGGTCAGGTCTAAAATGTCGTTGACTATGGTCATTAAGTGTCGCCCGCTTTGATGGATGAGTTTGGCGTAGCGAGTTTGGCGATCGTTGAGTTCTCCGATTAATTTATCTTTGAGGAGGCTGGACAAACCGAGGACGGCGGTGAGGGGGGTTTTGAGTTCGTGGCTGATACAGGATAAAAATTCGTCTTTTAGTCGGTTGAGGTGGATTAAGTCGGCATTTTTAGCTGCTAGTTCTTTGGCGACTAAATGTTCTTCGGTGACATCTTGTCCCATGACTAAAATTAGGTTGTCCGAGAGTGGCTGTTTGACAAATTGCCAGATTCGTTCTTGACCTTTTTGGACTGGACAGTCGCAAATGTATGTGTCTGGTTTGCCTGCGATGGGACACCAGGCTGGGCTGGTTAAGGTGGATGGGGAGGCGGCGGCGTAGAGGGGTAGGGGGCAACTGGTGGGTGCGGTGGAGTCGCGATCGCCCGATCGCCCTGCTCCTACTAAGCTTCTGAATTCTGGGGAGATGGCTAAATTTGGGGGGCTATTATATTTAGTCGGCTCTGGGCTAGGTAGATGGGGAGATGGCCGATTCCGATTGACTGCTGTTTCTGGGACTGGTTCTGGGCCTGCTCCCAGTAAAATCCGCCACGCTGCGTTTTGACTGACTATCTGTCCGGTGGGGGTTTGCAATCTCAGGGGTAGGGGCAGTTTTTCCAGGAGTTGGACTAGGGAATTGAGGTTTTCCGAGGGTTTGAGTCCTGCTTCGAGAAAGCGTAATTGAGCGTCTAGGGCGCTTGCCATTGCTGAATGTACCGGCTCTCTGGTTGCTGTTTCTTGAGCTTTGATGCTGTATTCCGCCGCGGTGGAGATCGGGATGGAGTTGCTGTGGGCGAAGAATTGTAGCAGGCTGAGGCTGTTTAGAAGTCCCAAAAATTTGCCTTCGGAATTGGTGAGGGCGATGGGAGTATCGACAGCTCTGCCCTCCATTTTGCCCTGGTCCGAGAAGTGGTTAATTTCTGCTGTTTGCAGGTATTGCCAGAATTCGCTGACGCTCCAATCTGCGGGTACTGCTCTGAGGGGAGCGATCGCGATCGGGTTTTCTGACAGGGGTTGTTGCCATTTCTGGTCTTGGTCTGCCAGGGGCATGAGGCTGCGGAGATATATTAATCCCAGGGGCTGTAGCTGTTCGTTGACTAATGCGATGCGATCGCAGTTGCCCTGACTGAAAATTGACCGCAGTGTTTTTAGCTGAGCTGTCGGTCGGCACAGTGGCACTGGCTCGATAAAATTTTGGAGACTAGGGCGGGTTTGTGGCATAACGAACCTGAGAGTCTGCTCCCCTGAGCAGTAATATTTTTGAGACCCAATGTAGCTGCCGATTTCTGTATCTAATTTGTTTTATATCAGTCTGCTATGGCACCTCGAAGCTCGATCGAACCCCGCCAGTTCGATGCCAGTGCTTGATTTGGGGCTACTAGCACCTATTTTAAGGCTTAAGCTTAATTGCAGAAATCAGGCTGGGGGTGCTTGAGCTAGCAGCAAAGGACTACAGTTTTATTATCCCTCTGTCACAAGGTTGTTACCATTTTTGTAGTTAAGATTGGTAACATAAATGTTGCGATGATTGTTAAAATGTTAAGTGTTTTGTAAAGGAGATATCAACTCTGAGCGATCCACCATTTTCAGGCAACTTAAATGTTTCACCTACAGCTTTGCTTCCCCAACTGTCTATATGTATCTTTGTCAAGTCAGGGGAACTCGCAGGCTTGGCGATCGAGGTTTTGGGAGGCAGACGTTATGCTTTGACCCAGGTTAAGTCCGAGAGCGAGTTTTTTGGATACCTGAAGCACAATTACCACCTAGACTGTTTGGTTTTTGAAGTAGATGGGGATCTGCGATCTCTGACTGCTAAACTCCAAGAGCGATCGATCTTTTTACCTGCTGTGGTTTTTGCGACCAAGCCCGGAGACGATGGGACGCAGGAAGTGCCACGGACATCGGACAATGGCTGCTATCCGTTGGTAACTAGCCCCGAACTGAATCAACAGCAAAGTTGCTCTTTTTTTTACCATGCTGCTGAGGTGCAACTCCCAATCGATCGATCGGACGAACTTGCCGCCAGTATCGATCGGGCGATCGCCCAATTTTTGAAACTTTCTACTCCGGTTCCTTTAGATGACCAATCCGCCAAGGTGGGTGCAACGGCGCAATTAACTGCTCAAAGTTTACTACAACGACAGCAACGCCGACTTGCTGAAAAATTGCGGGAGCGATTAGGATACTTAGGTGTGTATTATAAAAGAAATTCCCAGAATTTTTTTCGTAATCTGTCTCAGGAAGAAAAGCCAAAATTTTTGGAGCAATTCAAGTTAATTTATCGAAAAATTGTTTTGAGTTATTTTTCTGAAGATACTGCGGTAAATAATCAAATAGATGAATTTGTGAATATAGCTTTTTTTGCGGATGTTGCGGTGACTCAAGTTGTAGAAATTCACATGGAATTGATGGACGAGTTTGCCAAGCAACTCAAATTAGAAGGGCGCAGCGAAGAAATATTGCTGGATTACCGCTTGACTCTGATTGACGTCATCGCTCATTTGTGCGAAATGTATAGGCGATCGATTCCCAAAGATGCCTCGGAACGTGGAAGGTAAAACCTGGCTAAAAATATTATAAAATACGAAAGAATAGGGGATTTAAGACAAATAACAACTACAACTAAAATTTGATAACTAACACTCAATCTCTCATAAAAGTTCATGACTCCTCTGAAGAAAACCTACGTTCTCAAGCTTTACGTTGCGGGAAATACTCCCAACTCAGTGCGAGCTTTGAAGACCCTTAAGGACATCCTCGAACAAGAGTTTCAAGGAGTCTACGCCCTGAAAGTGATAGATGTTCTCAAAAATCCTCAACTAGCAGAAGAGGATAAAATTTTGGCAACCCCTACCCTGGCAAAAATTCTGCCCCCTCCAGTGCGAAAAATTATTGGTGATTTGTCCGATCGGGAAAAAGTTCTGATAGGATTAGATTTACTCTATGAAGAACTTCGCGAAGAAGACATGAATTCGTAAGATAATTAAGTTACAGTCATTAGTCAGCAGTAATTAGTTATGGAGCGCTAGCACTAGCTAAACACTGAGTACAAATACTAACGAGCTGCGGTTAATGGCTGAAAATTTTAAAATACTGACAATTGATAAAAATCGACATGAATGAAATTAGTCAAACGGTGCAACCAGAAGGATTGGTAACGGCGGGAGTTCAAAAAATCCGCACCATGATTGAAGGCTTTGATGACATCAGTCACGGCGGAATGCCGATCGGCAGAACTACCCTAGTCAGTGGCACGTCTGGAACCGGAAAAACCTTATTTGCTGTACAATTTCTTTACAACGGAATCACCCATTTTGACGAAGCCGGAGTTTTTGTAACTTTTGAAGAATCTCCCACAGACATTATTAAAAATGCCTACAGTTTTGGCTGGGATTTGACTAAGTTTATCGATGAAGGTAAGCTATTTATTTTAGACGCTTCCCCAGATCCAGAAGGTCAGGATATCGTGGGAAATTTTGACTTGTCTGCCTTAATCGAACGCATTCAATACGCCATACGCAAATATAAAGCAAGGCGGGTTTCTATTGATTCGGTGACGGCAGTATTTCAGCAATACGACGCTGCATCTGTGGTGCGGCGCGAAATTTTCCGTTTAGTTGCACGCCTCAAACAAGTAGGCGCAACTACAATCATGACTACGGAACGAGTGGAAGAATACGGCCCGGTGGCCCGGTTTGGAGTCGAGGAATTTGTCTCGGATAATGTGGTGATTGTTCGCAACGTTTTGGAAGGAGAACGTCGTCGCCGAACCATGGAAATTTTGAAGTTGCGGGGGACTACTCACATGAAGGGCGAGTATCCTTTTACAATCACTAATGACGGCATTAATATTTTTCCGTTGGGGGCTATGCGATTGACTCAAAGATCTTCCAATGTTCGGGTTTCTTCCGGGGACAAAACTCTCGACGAAATGTGCGGGGGCGGTTTCTTTAAAGACTCGATTATTTTGGCTACGGGTGCGACGGGAACTGGCAAAACGCTGTTGGTAAGCAAGTTTTTGGAGAATGCTTGCATGAATGGCGATCGCGCCATGCTGTTTGCCTATGAAGAGTCGCGGGCGCAGTTGTTCCGCAATGCTTATTCTTGGGGCATTGATTTTGAGGAAATGGAACATAAGGGTTTGTTAAAAATTCTTTGTAATTACCCGGAATCTGCGGGTTTGGAAGACCATTTGCAAAATATTAAATCAGAAATTGCAGATTTTAAACCCTCTCGAATTGCGATCGATTCCCTGTCAGCTTTAGAACGGGGAGTTAGCAATAATTCCTTCCGGCAATTCGTGATTGGAGTGACAGCTTTCGCCAAGCAGGAGGAAATTACAGGATTTTTTACCAATACAAGCGACCAGTTTATGGGTTCTAATTCGATTACGGATTCCCATATTTCTACGATTACTGACACGATCATCATGCTTCAGTATGTGGAAATTAGAGGGGAAATGTCGCGGGCAATTAATGTGTTTAAGATGCGTGGTTCCTGGCATGACAAGGGAATTCGGGAATACACTATTACTGATAACGGACCCGTAATTCGGGATTCTTTCCGCAGTTACGAACGCATTATCAGCGGTTCTCCGACTCGAATTACAATTAATGAGAAGAGTGAATTATCGCGGATTCTTCAGGGGGTACAAGGTCAAGACAATGATGATATTTGACCCTGAGCCATGATTCGTGGTTAAAATGAGGTTGGGCTTGGCAGCTCAACCCCAATTTTTGAAACCATTAAGGCGTGTCAGTTCGTAGTCGATCGATCGATGGTGAACATACATAACGCCAACTCTCCACAAAAGCAAGTGTGGAACAGGCAATATGCCTGTTCCACAATAATTATGCCAGAGGTATCATCATACAAAATGAGCACGGAGGGATTCGAACCCCCGACCCTCAGGACCGGAACCTGATGCTCTATCCACTGAGCTACGTGCCCTCAACTTTTTTGACTATATCACGTCTTGCCTAAAATAGCTAGTCCGATCGCAAATTCGATCGGATGCGGGAAACTCAGGCACTTTAGTGCTGAGATGGAAGCGGCACGGGGGACTTCAGTCCCCGTAATTTTTCTTAATTAGCGGAATGATGCGGGTCTTCTATGTATTTCTTTCCCACCTCACTACTAATATTACCTGACGTGGTTGTGTATTTGATATTCGGCGAGTGGCAGCATAAATATTTTGTTGATGCAGGTTGATAGATCCACTATAATTGCTTAGACTAGGTAAATCCACCAGTTATTAGGGAAATAGAGGTGTCTCAACTCAAAAAAGCAATGGGAATTCAGCAAGTATTGTTGTCGCCCAACGTGAAAGAGTTTACGATTCTCCCTAAGAATGGAGCTTTTTACCTTGAGATGTCTTATGAAATGGAAGCGCAACAGCACACTTTAGATTGATACAATAACAGCCTATAACATCGCCAATACTAGATTTAAATTGATCGGGGGTTGAGCATCTACCGCAGCGAATAACCAGAAAACAATTACCTATAGCTATTAGACATCTCCCATAATTCCTGTGGAACAGGCATCCTGCCTGTTGTTGACTATCTTTTTAGGAGATGTCTAATTGCCCGTTGATGGCGCTGCTTTTGAGACAGATTGTACCAGGACTGTCCTAGATTAAGTTCACCAAACCTCTCAAACTTATGGTTTTTAAACTTTTAGAGAAACTTCCCCTGCGAACTGTACTGATAGTTCCCTTTGTACTGCAAATAGTCGGAGCCGTGGGACTTGTAGGATATCTTTCTTTTAGAAACGGACAAAAAGCAGTTAATAACTTAGCTAGTCAGTTGATGAGCGAAGTTAGTGCTCGCGTCGAGCAAAACCTGCAAATTTACGTAGCCACGCCCCATCAAATTAATCAAAGCAAGCTGGATGCAGTCAAACTGGGGCTGTTAAACATGGAAGATTTATCAGCTTGGGAGCAATACCTTTGGCGGCAAGTACAATTATATCCTTATATCAATTTTACATCCATTGGCAATAAAAATGGAGAATATAGAACCGGAGAAAAACTTTCCAATGGCTCCCTGATGATTAATATGTCAGGACGCTCTACTGGGCTTGACTTTTATTCTTACAATACTAACAATACAGGCGATCGCACTACAGTAGCAACTGTTGTCAAGTCTTTCGATATTCGCCAACATCCTTCCTACCAAAATGCGGCTAACGCAGGCAAACCCACTTGGAGTTCAGTTTACATTTCTTTTTTGGAGCCGACATTAATCATCAGCGCTCTACAACCAGTCTACGAAAATGACCAACTGGAAGGAGTATTAATTACTGCCTTGCGCCTCGATCACATTGGTCAATTTTTAAACAGTCTCAAAGTTGGCAAATCGGGACAGGCATTTATCATGGAAAGAAACGGCACCCTGCTGGCAACTTCCACTTCCGAAAAACCTTTCCGTACCAGAAGTAATAACAAAGAACTGTTTAAAGCTGAAGAAAGTGTTGATGCTACGACTCAAGCTACTGCAAAATATGTAGCAAGTCATTTTCAAAAATTAAAAGAAATTAAAGCTTCCTATACTTTAAATTTTCCAATAGAAGGCAAACCACAATTTGTCAAAGTCCTACCCTTTCAAGATGGCAAAGGTTTAGACTGGCTAATTGTGGTCGTGGTTCCCGAAGCTGATTTCACCGCTGAAATAGATGCCAATACCCGCATGACGATTTGGTTATGTTTGGCTGCTTTGGGAGTAGCTGTAGTCATTGGAATTTTTACTTCTCGGTGGGTGACAAATCCTATTTGGCGCTTAAATACAGCAGCCAAAAACCTTGCCAAAGGTGAATGGAATCAAACATTAGAAATTCAACGTAAAGACGAATTGGGAGAATTAGGCAAAGCATTTAACAGCATGGCTCAACAACTGCAACATTCTTTTGAAAATCTCGAAAATAGAGTGGAAGAACGGACGGCAGAATTAGCTGTAGCTAAAGACAAAGCTGAAGTCGCAAATCAAGCTAAAAGTACCTTTTTGGCTAACATGAGTCACGAATTGCGATCGCCTCTCAATGCAATTCTCGGCTTTTCCCAACTAATGACTCGCAGCCAAACTCTATCGCGAGAAGACCAAGAAAATATGAACATAATTAGCAGCAGCGGAGAACACCTGCTCACCCTAATTAACAATGTTCTCGATTTATCCAAAATTGAAGCGGGACGCACTACCCTCAATCCCAAAAAAATAGACATTTATCGCCTGCTGTGCGATGTCGAAGATATGTTTCAATTAAAAGCAGATGACAAAAAATTGCAGTTGGTTTTTGACCGCAGTCCTGATGTACCACAATACGTGGAAACTGACGAACTAAAATTGCGACAAGTCTTAATTAATCTGCTTAACAACGCTCTCAAATTTACTGATGAGGGTGGTGTATCGGTTAAAATTAGCAAGCAGGCAGAATCGGAAAGTTCTCCGATGTTAGAAAAGTCTAAAAAAATCAAGAATCGGCAAATTAAAGATGTTCAAGACTCCGAATTAGCTCTGTATAAAAATGCTAATTTTGCCTCGCCAATTCCCCTTGATGATTCAATCTATGCCCCGGATTCAGTCCCGGTTAATTCTTCTTTGTTTCTGCATTTTGAAGTAGCAGATACAGGGAAGGGTATTTCCCAGGAAGAATTAGATAATCTTTTTGAACCTTTTGTACAAACACAAACAGGAAAAGACTCCCAAGAGGGTACAGGATTAGGTTTGCCAATTAGTCGCAAGTTTGTTGAATTAATGGGTGGTGAAATGAGTGTCATTTCCTCGGTGGGAAAAGGCACCGTTTTTCAGTTTGATATTCAAGTTATTGTGGTCGAAAGTGCTGAAGTTGAAAGCAAACAATCAACTAATCATGTGATTGCCCTGGAACCAAACCAACACCCCTATCGAATTTTGATAGTAGACGATAAACCGCTGAATCGCCAACTCTTAATTAAAATCCTGAATCCTCTGGGGTTTCAATTGAAAGAAGCCATAAATGGTCAAGAAGCTATTGAAATTTGGGACAGTTGGGAACCGCATTTAATTTGGATGGATATGAGAATGCCTGTGATGGACGGTTACGAAGCAACGAAACACATAAAAGGCACTGTCAAAGGTCAAGCTACTGCGATTATTGCACTCACTGCTAGTGTTTTGGAGGAGGAACGGGCAGTGATTTTGTCAGCGGGTTGCGATGCCTTTATGCGGAAACCTTTCCGGGAAGCCGAGATTTTTGATGCTATGCACAAACATATTGGAGTGCGCTATATTTATGAAAATACAAAGGAAGTTAATGTACTGAAAACAAACAATGGGGATTTTGAGGTACTTACTGTGGATGCTTTCAACGGATTACCCCAGCAATTAGTAGCTGAGTTAAAGCTGGCCATACTGAATATAGATCTGGATTTAATAGATAGCTCGATCGCCCAAATTAGTTTGCAGAATCCTTTACTGGCCAGTGCGATCGCAAATTGTATAGAGAATTTTGACTACGATCGAGTGTTGAATTTAATTTCTGAAACAAAATACCATGAATAACGACACGAATACTAACAACGGTAATATTTTAGTAGTAGATGATACACCAGCTAATTTGCGCCTGTTAGCGGGAATTTTGAATGGAAAGGGCTATAAAGTCCGCCCGGTCCCTAATGGGGAATTGGCACTTTCTGCTGCTAGGGGAATGCCTCCTGATTTGATTTTGCTGGATATTATGATGCCGGAAATGAATGGCTATGAAGTATGTCAAAAAATCAAAGCAGATGAACGCACTCGCGACATTCCGGTCATTTTTATTAGCGCAATTAACGATGTGCTAGATAAAGTAAAAGCTTTTGCTGTAGGTGGTGTAGATTATATTACTAAACCTTTTCAAGTTGAAGAGGTGTTGGTGAGAGTGGAAACTCATTTGGCGATGTGTAAGTTGCAAAATAAACTCAAACAAAAAAATGAAGAATTAACAGTCGCTTTAGCACAATTAAAAGCCACTCAAAATCACTTGGTACAGTCGGAAAAAATGGCCGCCCTGGGACAACTGATTGCTGGGATTGCTCACGAAATCAATACTCCCCTAGGCGCGATTCGATCGTCTATTGGCAACATTAACAATTTTTTGGATAATAATCTAGAAAGTTTGCCCGTTTTTTTTAAAGAACTTTCCGTCGAACGCCAGGAAGATTTCGTGAATTTAATGCACAGTTCCAGCAAACAAGATTACTCTTTATCGACGCGAGAAAAACGGGAATTCAAAAGAGGTGTGAAGCAGCAGCTAGAGTTCCAAGAGATTGGTAATGCGGACAGTCTTGCTGGTATGTTAGTCAATCTCGGCTTGCAGACAGATTTACAATCGTTTTTGTCGCTCTTAAAAGACCCCGATAGCGAAAAAATTCTCAAGACAGCTTATGAGTTTTCTAGTATTCAGAGAAGTGCTAAAACGATCGCTACCGCTACCGAACGTGCAGCAAAAGTCGTGTTTGCGTTAAAAAGTTATGCGCGTTACGACTTTAATGGAGAAAAATTAGAGGTGAATATTGCTGAGGGAATCGAAACTGTATTAACTCTTTACCAGAATCAACTCAAACACGGTGTCGAAGTCATCAAAAACTATCAAGCCGGAGTGCCAGCGGTACTGTGCTATCCCGACGAACTCCATCAAGTTTGGACAAATTTAGTGCATAATTCTTTACAAGCGATGGACGATAAAGGAATTTTAAGAATTGATATAGTACATGAAAATAACTGGGTAAAAATTAGCATTACTGATAGTGGCAAGGGAATTCCGCCTGAAGTATTGCCCAAAATATTTGAGCCGTTCTTTACTACTAAATCTATGGGCGAAGGCAGCGGTTTAGGATTGGATATTGTCCGAAAAATAATTGATAAACATCAGGGTAAAATTGATGTCGAATCTATGCCTGCTAAAACTACATTTGCAGTCTCTTTGCCAATAAATTTACCGGAGTAGGTAAGTGGGTTATGGGCTCGCAATAAGTCCCTGTCGGGATTGTATAATTAATTGGGAAATCTTGCCGATCGCGATCGCCCAATCAGCATACTATACTCAAAGAGGAAACAAGCCATGGTTAAACCAGCAATTCTGTGTGTGGACGATGAAATATCGGTACTGGAAAGTCTGGAAATAGAACTGCAACAGGCTTTTAACGGACATTATCTCTATGAATTTGCTGAAAGTGCGGCCGAAGCGTTGGAGATTATTGCAGAGTTATGTCAAGATGAGGTGAATATACTCGTGATTGTCTCTGATTGGTTAATGCCTGGAATGAAAGGAGATCAGTTGCTGATCGAGATTCATCAAAAATATCCAAAAATTGTGACGGTGATGCTGACTGGACAAGCTGACAAAGATGCCATTGAGCGTACCAAAACTCAAGCAAACGTCCATGCTTTATTAGCAAAACCTTGGAACCATCAAGAATTAATTGAAGCGATTAAGTCTGGTATAGGAAGATTATGAAAAAACCAGTCATTATTTGTGTAGATGACGAGCCGACTATACTAGATAGTCTGGAAATAGATTTGCTCAAAGCCTTTGAAGATAAATATTTAATTGAAACCACAGAAAGTGGTGAAGAAGCCTTAGAGTTACTATCACAATTAATCGCCGATAATTATGAAGTTCCTTTGATTATTTCCGATCAGATCATGCCGAACATGAAAGGAGACGAACTACTAAGGAACGTTCATGCTATATCTCCGAAATCTCTGAATATTATGCTGACTGGACAAGCGGATTTGGAAGCGGTTACTAATGCTATTAACTATGCCAAATTATATCGCTATATCGCTAAGCCTTGGCAGCCGGACGATTTGAAACTAACTGTGACAGAGGCAATATATAAGTATTTTCAGGAGAAACAACTTGCGGAAAAACAAGTAGAACTTCAGGAGATGAATCAGGAATTAGCAAAATTAAGTCGCAAGCAGGCAAGGTTAATTGCGACACTCCACGAAAACGAAAGTCGCTTGAGGCAATATTTGGAAGCGATGCCGTTGGGTGTGTGCGTGCTGGATGCCAGCGGTCAATCTTTTTATGCAAATCAGAAAGCGCGGGAGATATTTGGCAAAGGAACTGTGCCGCATATTAATTCTGAGCAAAAAGCAGCTATTTATCAATTTTATAAATCAGGAACTAATGAGAGATGTCCTGTAGAAGAATTGCCCATTATGCGCGCGCTTCGTGGCGAAAATGTGCGGACTGAAAGTGTAGAAATTCGTGCGGGTAATAAGATTATTCCCGTTGAAAGTTGGGCGACTCCAATTTATGATTCTCTAGGGGAAATTTCCGATGGGATTATCGCTTTTACTGATATTACGGAACGGAAGAAAGCGGAAGCAGCGTTAATTCAAGCTGAGGAGAAGTATCGCAGCATATTTGAAAATGCTCTTGAAGGTATTTTTCAGACTACGACAGACGGACATTTTATTAGTGTTAATCCGGCTCTAGCTCAAATCTACGGCTATGATTCGCCAGCAGAATTGATAGCAAGTGTTAATGATATTGAGCACCAATTGTATGTGATGCCGAATCGCCGTCAAGAGTTTCTGAATTTGATGAAACACCACGGTACTCTATCTGAGTTTGAGTCTCAGGTTTACTGCAAAGATGGTAGGATTATTTGGATTTCTGAGTATGCACGCACTATTTTTGATGGGAATGATGAAGTGCTTTACTACCAGGGTTTTGCAGAGGATATTACTTTGCGAAAAGAGGTAGAAATGGAACGGCTCAGGTTTACCAATGATTTGGAAAAAGCTTTAGTAGCAGAAGAAAAGTTAAATGAGGAACTGTCAGAAAGTGAAAATCGGCTGACTCAATTACTGGAAGCGATGCCGGTGGGAATATTTGTCGTAGATGCTAAGGGAAAACCTTGCTACATGAATTCGGCCGGTACAAGGATATTTGGTCAAGGTTTAGTTTGCGATGTTATTCCTGGTAAGTTACCAGAAGTTTATCAAGCTTATTGTGCGGGAACTAATCAATTATATCCCATGGATCGCCAACCGGTGATTCGGGCCCTGCGAGGAGAAGTTGTGCGTGTTGATGATGCGGAAATTCACCGCCCGGATCGGATTGTGCCCATTGAGGTTTGGGCGACACCAATTTACGACGAAGGAAAAAATATAGTCTATGCGATCGCAGCATTTCAAGATATCACAGAACGTCAATGTGTAGAAAAAGAGCGCCGTCAATTCACAGACGACTTAGAAAAAGCCCTAGCAGCAGAAGAAAAATTAACAGATGCTTACGGGAGATTTGTGCCGCATGAATTTCTGTATTTTCTGGGATATGAAAGTATTTTAGAGGTGAAATTAGGGGATCAGGTACAAAAAGAAATGTCGGTGCTATTTTCAGATATTCGTGATTTCACAACGCTATCTGAAACTATGAATCCCCAAGAAAATTTTCAATTTATTAATGGTTATTTATCGCGGATGGAACCCGCAATTACTGATAATTATGGCTTTATTGATAAATATATTGGTGATGCGATTATGGCATTGTTTGATGGTAGTGCAGACCATGCTGTGAAAGCTGGAATTGTGATGCTAGAGCAACTAAATGAATACAATACTACTCGTACTCAACCCGATCGCCAGCCGCTACAAATTGGCATTGGTATCAATACAGGTTCTTTAATGTTGGGGACTGTTGGGGGGCAAAATCGGATGGATAGTACGGTGATTAGTGATGCAGTAAATTTAGCCTCCCGCATTGAAAATTTGACGAAAGAATATGGAGTATCGATGTTAATTACTCACAATACTTTTATCCAGTTGGAAGAAGTTTATGATTTGAGGTTAGTCGATCGCGTCAAAGTTAAAGGTAAATCGCGACCCATCACAGTTTATGAAGTATTTGAGGCGGATGGGCCGGAGTCGCGACAGAAAAAGTTAGAGACTAAAGCCATCTTTGAACAAGCTTTGGTATATTATCATAGCAACAGGTTTGTAGAAGCTAGAGAATTATTTTCGGCCTGTCTGCAACACCATCCTACAGATAGTGTAGCTCAAATTTATATACAACGGTGTGTCAAACTAGCGATCGCCACTGTTTGACTCAAGCAAGGCTGTATTCTATTTAAACGGGCAGACATACAGAGACTATGGTTGATAAATTCGGGGAACTTTCTATTTTTAAGTTTCCGCCATGTAATTCTGTAATCCGTTTCACAATTGCCAAACCTAATCCCAAACCTGCTTGTTGGTAAAGTTGGCGATCGAATTGCATATAAGCTTCGATTTGTGAAATTTGCTCGGAAGTCATACCCCGTCCTTCGTCTTTCACCGACAGAATGAACTTCTGATTTTCCACCCAAACACTCACCAAAACTGGTGTTCCTTCTGAAGAAAATTTGAACGCATTGTCCAGGAGTTCCTCAAGAACTTTTGTCAGCTTCACAGAATCTATTGCTACCGATGAATTTTGCAAGCTTAATTTTAAATCGTCTATTCTATTAGCCAGCTTTGCTTGCTGGCGCGCTTTTTCTGATAGCAAAGATTCTACGCAGCTAAATTTGCTGTTTCGCATCTCCTTAATTAATTCGGGATTGGTTGCTGATATTTCCAGATCTGTATATAGCAAAAAATTCTGAATTAGTCGGTACAAGCGATGGCCGGAAATTTGGATGTGACCGATCATTTCTAAAATATCCGATTCCTCAAAAACCTTATATTCCGACAATATCAGTTCAGAAAAACCGAGAATTGCATTCAAAGGAGTGCGCAATTCGTGAGGTAAGGACGTACTAATATTGGAACGTAAATCGTCAAGTTTTTTTTGGGATTGACTGCTAATTGCTTTGTGTTTTTCCAGTCTAATCGCAACAGCTTTTAGCAGTTGTTGTGGCGTACAAGGTTTGGTTATGTAATCGTCAGCTCCCAGTTCCATCCCTAGGCGAATGTCTGTTTTTTCAGCTTTGGCTGTGAGAAAAATAAACGGAATTGTTGTAGTTAAAGGCTCTGCTCGCAATGCTTTGAGGACACCGTGACCGTCAATTTCTGGCATCATCATGTCGCACAAAATTAAGTCCGGCATATGTTCGATCGCCATTTTGATACCGACTTTGCCGTTAGCAGCTCCTAGGGATACAAAATTCTCGGCTTCTAGCAAGTCTAAAATATTTTCTCTAATCGCTGCTTCGTCTTCAATTACCAAAATTTTTGCCATAGTTATTTATGCGGTGATTTATTGTAGTTAATTTCTGAATTTATCCGGTTTTTAAATTGTGTGTGTTTTGAAGATTTTTACCACGGAGTAATTAGCTATTTTGGGCAGAATTACAAATTAAAGGTAGGGTGATTTTAAAATTTGTCCCTTTGCCTTTTTGACTGTGTATGACTATCTGGCCACCGTGGAGTTCTACAGCTCTTTTGACAATTGCTAAACCGAGACCTGTTCCCGAAATATTGCCGACATTTGTAGCGCGATAAAATGTTTCCCAAATTCGCTTTTGATCGGATTTGGGAATCCCGATTCCTCGGTCTTGAATTTGAAAAATAACTTCTCCATTTTGAGTTTTCAGGTGTAAATCAACTGATGTTCCGGCTGGAGAATACTTGAGGGCATTTGAGAGTAAATTTCCCAATATTTGCCTGAGTAGTTTTTCATCCATTTGAGCTTTGGTGTTGTCGCCGGAGACAATCAAGGCGATGGGGTGTTGGTTGCTATCATTGAGTTGTTGTTCTTCTATAATCTGACGGCAAAATTTTTCCAGGTTTAAGGAAACTGGTTGAAACTGTAGTGTATTGGCTTCGATTTTACCTACTACTAGGATATCTTCTAATAACTCTGTCATGCGTTGAATCGCTAGTTGAATCCGCACAAAATGAGTCGATTTTTTCTCGCTCGACCAATTTGAGCTGTAATCTTGTAGCAATCCAGCGGAAAATTGGATAGTTGTCAGGGGGGTGCGAAACTCATGGGAAACCATGCTCACAAATTTAGCTCTGAGTTCTGAAAGTTCCTTTTCTCGTGCCAGGGTTTTGAGAATTTCAGCTTCAGCTCGCTTGCGGTCGCTAATATCCCGTCCTTCAGCAATCAGCAGCAAAACTTGTCCTGTGTCATTTTTGACTGGCTTGAGGGATAAATCCACCGTCACAATTTGGTCGCCTTTTCCTAACAAGTCTATTTCTTTGCGAAAAAACTCACCTTGACTAGCTTTACTGATTCCTTCTTTTAATTGTGCTTTAGCATGGGGTGACTGTTGCCAAATCGGCTGTTCCCAAATCGGGTAGCCCACAATATTTTGCGATCGCATTCCTGTAAACTCCAGAGCTGTTTCGTTAACTTCCAGCACAATTCCATCGGGAGTTAGTAGCTTTGTCAGTTGAAATGAGGAGTCAAAAATTGCCCGAAAACGTCGCTCGCTTTCCCTGAGCATTTGAAAAGTTTGGGAACGTTCAATAGCGTAACGGATTGTGCGCACTAACAATTGAGTAGTAATTTGACCTTTGACTATGTAATCTTGAGCGCCCAAGCGGACAGACTTGAGTCCAACGGCCTCATCATCCCACCCTGTCATTACCACCACTGCCGTATCCGGGGCCACTTCTCGCAACCGAGTTAGGGTTCCCAAACCGTGGCTATCGGGCAAAGAAAGGTCGAGCAAAACTAGATCGAAAGATTGTTTGCTCAGATGTGCGATCGCCGAGTGTAGGAACTCAACGCACACCAGTTCCCACTCCACTCCTACAGATGCTTCTAACAGTTCTGCAAGCAAATCAGCGTCAGTCGGATTGTCTTCTACCAACAGAATCTTAATCCACATAGCTTTGATGTTATTTATCCTCAGATTGCCACGGGGCAAATACGATCTTAAACTATTTTGCTTTCTCCTTCTATTTGTAACTTGAAAAATAGAGTTTGGCAAGGGTGTACACCACCCCGATAACTATTCTATCCATTAAACGATAGGAAGTTTGACTACTGCTAGCCAGAACTCCTCAATTAACCTAACTACCTTAGTAAATTGTAAGAAATCTACTGGTTTTGTAATATAACAGTTGGCATGGAGCGAGTAGGACTTGATAATATCCTCTTGGGCTGCTGAAGTGGTGAGAATCAATACTGGAATCAGTTTTAAATTTGGGTCTGTCTTAATTTCTTTCAGGACTTCTACACCGCTTTTTTTAGGCAAATTCAAATCCAGCAAAATTAAGTCTGGACGCGGTACTTCCTTGTAAGGTGCTTTTTTTCGTAAAAAATTGATGGCTTCTACTCCATCTTCGACAAAATGCAAGTTATTTAAAATTTTACCGTTGCTGAGGGCTTCCATTGCCAAGTCAGCATCGCTGGGAGAGTCTTCAACTAACAAAATTTCTATTGGTTTAACTTGGATTTGAACTCTCATAATTGGCGTATCCTTGTGATTCTCTAAACAAAATATTTAAACTTTGATGTTGCAACTGTTAACGATCGGAATAGTAAAGTAAAAAGTAGCGCCTTCTTCCGGCCAAGACTCAACCCAGATCCGTCCGCGGTGGCGTTCAACAATTCGCTTACACATTGCCAAACCTATGCCAGTACCTAAATATTCGCGACGGGAGTGCAAGCGCCCAAAAATGATAAAAATGCGATCGGCATACTCTGGATCGATGCCAATCCCGTTATCGCGGACACTGAACAGCCATTCATCATCTTGTATGATAGCAGTAATATGAATTATGGGGACCTCTTCGCGGCAGAATTTGATGGCATTACCGAGCAAATTTTGGAATAATTGCACCAGTTGAAATTCATCTGCCATCACCGTGGGCATCACATCCTTGGTAATAATAGCTTGCTTTTCGGCGATCGCAATTTGCAAATTGCACAAACTTTGCTCCACCGCAGCGTTGCAGTCAGCAATCTCAAATTCCTGAGCCCTAGTTCCCAATCTCGAATAAGCTAACAAATCATTAATTAATTGTTGCATTCTGGAAGCACCATCAACAATATGATTAATATATTTATCTGCTTTAGCATCCAAATTGCCTTGATAGCGCTGGGCCAATAATTGAGTGTAACTGGTAACAGCTCTTAGAGGTTCTTGTAAATCGTGGGAAGCCACATAAGCAAATTGTTCTAATTCCTCGTTAGAACGCTTCAAATTTTCTGTAAGTTGCAGCATTTGCTGCTCTACCTGTTTGCGGTCTGTAACATTGTAAACCAAGGCACAGGAAGACAGCATACAACCAAATTCATCCATAACCGGACTGGTAGAAATATAAGTCCAAACATCTTTACCATTCTTACTCTTAAGCTTAGATTCATGTTTTTCACTAATTCCCTGTTTACGCCGCTCCACATATTGGCTAGTTAGCTGTTGTTCCTGTTCATCCATGAAATCAAAAATCCGCCTTCCCAACATTTCTGACTCTGTATAACCGAGCATTCGCGCCATGGCGTGGTTGACGTAAGTGGTGCGAGCATTGCTGTCAATTACCCAAATACCTTCTTCAGCTAATTCCACTATTTGTCTGTATCGAAATTCACTTTCCTGTAATGCTCTTTCCGTTAGTTTACGCTCAGTGATATCTTTCATAAAACAGTGGTATCCATTAAATATCCCTTGTTCGTCATCAGCTTTTACCATGGTGATTTGGTTGTAAAAAAACAAGCCATCTTTCCGCACACCTCTAGCTTCAACTTCTACTTTGCCAGAAATCAGCATTTCCCGCTCGGCTAACATCAACATCTCAACATCGTCAGGATGTACAATCTGCTTCCATGCCATCCCAATCATTTCTTCTGGTTCGTAGCCAAATTTATGAGCGTAAGCCCGGTTAACGCTCAAGTAGCGTCCCTCAATATCCAGCCTCCCAATACCTTCCACCGCATTTTGCATAGCAGTATTCAGTTCCCGCACCTCTTTTTCAGCTTGCTTGCGTGTGGTAATATCCTGACCAATGCCCAAAAAACCGTTAATATTTCCCTCGCTGTCAGATAAAGCAGTAACCGATAGCAGCACCGGAAACCGCGAACCATCTTTACGAATATAAGTCCATTCATTCTCGTCAGGTATTCCCCGAATGGGCAAGGTCACAAAAACCTCAATTCCCGGCTCTATTTTTACTCCCAATTCTTGATAAAGAACTTCAGCTCTCTGCTCCACCTCCACAGGATCATGAATTATTGCTGGTGTTAATTTACCCACAACTTCCTCTACGGAATAGCCTAAAAGTTGCTGAGCTGCGCGATTAAATGTTTTAATTACACCGTCGGCATCTGTGGAAATAATTGTGTAATTAGCACTGTTAAGAATCGCCTTTTGCAGTTGGGTTAATTCCCACAAAGCTGTAGATATTTGTTGACGTTCTGCGATTTCTATTTGCAATTGTTGGTTGGCAATTTGTATTTCATTAGTGCGCTGAGCAACTCGACGCTCCAGGCTTTCATTTAGCAGTCGATTTTCCTCTTCTACGTGCTTGCGTTCTGTAATATCGGTAATAGTACCAACATAACCTTTAACCTCCCCATTCTCGTCGATTTGCCCGACAGCTTGACCAAATACCCACCGGACACTATGGTTATCAAGATTTTGAAAACGGTACTCAAATTTAAAGGGCAATTTTTCCTGGGCAGCCCGATACCATTCCGCAAAAACGCGCTGACGGTCGTCAGGATGAATACTTTGCACCCACCCTGTTCCGAAAGCTTCTTCGCAGGTAATTCCAGCAATTTGACACCAGCGTTCGTTGACGTATAAACAATTTCCTAAAGTATCAGTATAAAATATTCCCACTGGCGAAACTTCAGTTAAAATTTGATACCTAGCTTCACTTTTTCGACGTTCAGCTATTTCTATTTCCAGTCTTTGATTAATCATCCCTAATTGAGTGGGACTGGGGAGAGCTAATGCTTGCGGAATTAAAGGAATTAATGCGAAAGCGGTGTAAGCAGAAATTAAAGCGGTAATAAGTTTCAAGCTGCCAGAAAGCCAATAAACAGGATGCCAAAGCGTCCAAACTTCCATCACATGAGTAGTGCCGCAGGAGATAATAAAGGCTCCAAACAGCCAAAAAATGTTACGAAAGGGCAAGTCTTGTCGCTGGTGGACAAAATAAAGCAGCGATAGAGGTATGGAGTAATAGGCGAAGGCAATCAGCGAATCAGAGACTATGTGGAGTCCGACTAATTCTCGCTGCCACAGGTAACAGTGGCCGTGGGGAATATAGTTGGCGGTGAATAATAGGTTATTTAAAAAATTCCAGAGCATAAGGTGCGATTTACGGTAATCAATAGAATAAAACCGGATCTGACCTATAACCTATCTCAATTTTTTGAGGTCGATCGGCTGTTTCAACCCAGATTCCGCACCCCCCCCAACGCAGGGCTGTTTCATTCTCTTGTAGGGGCCGCCCCCCGTGGCTGCCCCAATCTCTGAAACACTTACAAAATTGTGGATGGGGAGGACGGGCACGCACCATCCACCGCCCCTACAAAAGATGGGGAGGGTAGGCACGGGGGCACTACCCCTACAAAAGCATCGTTTTCTTGAGAATGAAACAGCCCTGGGATGCTCCCGTATTGCAGGTTGATGAAGTCCTTACTTCATAAACCTGGGATACACTGTATTTACTCGATCGCGATTTTCCAGACGCGATCAAAACAATCACAATCAAAAGAATCAGGAGTTCGAGAGCCTCAGCATGACTGATGTGACGATTGATTTGACTAACTGCGATCGCGAACCGATTCATATTCCAGGGCTAATTCAGCCGCACGGGGTTTTGCTAGTTTTGCAGAATCCCACCCTAGAAATCGTTCAGGTGAGCCGCAATACTGAAGCAGTGATGGGTCGCCAACCGGAGGATTTGCTGGGCCAGCCGCTGTCAGACTTATTGGATGCCAAGCAGATTAAGCTGATGCAACAATGTCTGGCAGAGGATTTTGAGGGCATCAATCCCCTCAACCTGTCGATCAAGCGGGGGAATAAATCGATCTATTTTGATGGGATTGTGCATCGTTTAGAGGATGCCATTGTACTAGAATTGGAGCCAAAAAAAGCGAAGGGAAAAACAGACTTTTTTGATTTTTATCAACAGGTAAAAGGAACCATTACTCGGATTCAAAAAGCACCCACGTTGCTGAATATGTCCCAGATCGTGGTTAAGGAAGTCCGGCGGATCACTGGCTTCGATCGCGTCATGGTTTACCGATTCGCTCCAGACGGGGCAGGTAGCGTCATTGCTGAAGACACCAATCAAGAAACGTCCTATCTGAATTTGCACTACCCAGCCTCCGACATTCCTAAGCAAGCCAGACATCTCTATACGCTCAACTGGCTGCGGCTGATGCCAACTACCAGCTACCAGCCCGTTACGTTAATTCCAGCCACCAATCCCTTCACGAATCAACCGCTCGATTTGAGTTTGTCGGTGTTGCGAAGTGTGTCGCCACTTCATCTAGAGTACCTGCAAAATATGGGCGTGGATGCTTCTATGTCCATTTCTCTAATGCACGATCAAAAGCTCTGGGGATTGATCGCCTGCCATCATTTGTCGCCTAAATATGTTCCCTACAATATCCGCACTGTTTGCGAGTTTATTGGGCAGGTGATGTCTGTGGAACTAACGAACAAAACAGCCACCGAAGACATTGACTACAAAATGCAATTGAAGTCTTTGCAAACTCAATTTGTCGAGGCATTGTCTCAGGCTGAGAATTTGCTGGATGGAATGGTGCAACTGAAATCTCAACTACTGAATCTGGTGAATGCCACCGGAGTGGTGGTTTGCAGTGGTAACGAGTATTTTCAAGTGGGCGTTTCGCCATCAGAGGAAGCAGTTCACGCCTTACTCGATTGGATTAAACCTCAATTGCATAACAGCTTGTTTGAAACCCGATCGCTCTCTAAAGACTATCCTGCTGCCGAATCGTTTAAGGCGATCGCCAGTGGCGTGTTAGCACTAGAAATTTCTAAAGTTCACCGCAATTACATTCTGTGGTTTCGTCCCGAGGTGATGCAAACCGTGAATTGGGGCGGCAACCCTAACAAGCCTGTAGAAGTTTCGGTGGATGGCAGTTTGCGGATGTCTCCGCGACAATCCTTTGACTTGTGGCAGGAAAGGGTCCAAGGCTGTGCCCTGCCCTGGAAACCCTGTGAAATTGAAGCGGTGGCTGAACTGCGAAGCCTGATTGTAGGTGTGGTGTTGCGACAGGCAGATGAACTGTCATTGATGAACTTTGAATTGCAGCGGAGCAATGAAGACCTTGACTCTTTTGCCTACATTGCCTCCCACGACTTGAAAGAGCCGCTGCGGGGCATTCACAACTACGCCAATTTCTTGATGGAGGACTATGAAGAAGTGCTCGACGAGGATGGGGTTGCGAAACTGCAAACTCTGGTGCGGCTGACTCAGCGGATGGAAGATTTGATCAATTCACTCCTCTATTTCTCGCGGTTAGGTCGCACCGAACTGATGCGACAAACGGTGAATTTGGATGAGTTGGTGCATCAGACGATCGCCACCCTGACTATTGCCCGCCCACAAAACGAAGTCGAGTTTCGGATTCCCCAACCATTGCCCAGCATTAAGGGCGATCTGGCTCAGGTGAATGAACTCTTGACCAACTTGATCAGCAACGCGATTAAATACAACGATAAAGCTTCCAAGTGGATCGAAATTGGTTTCATCGCAGGGAATGAAGAAAATTCTGAGCTTTACCCCCTGACCTTCTATGTGCGTGATAATGGCATTGGGATCTTGCAGGAGCATCTTGAGAAAATCTTTCAGATCTTTCGTCGCTTGCATGGACGAGATGACTTCGGTGGGGGCACAGGGGTAGGGTTAACGATCGCCCGCAAAATTGTGGAGCGCCACGGGGGCAGAATTTGGCTTGAATCTACCCCTGGTCAAGGCAGTACGTTTTATTTCACCTTGGGAGCGGAGATTATCGCGTGATATCAATTCCGGCTGCACCGGAATGATATAGAGGAGACGGCGCAAGAGCCCATAGGTGTCAACTTAAGGTAAAACCCATAGTCCGGCAAGGGTTGAAACCCCTGCCTCAAAGCGAAAGTCCTCTTAAGAGGACTGAAGAGAAGAATTTTCAACTCATTAGTCCTCTTCAGAGGACTTTAGCTATTAGACAGGGGTTGAGACTTCTGTCGGACTCACGGGATGACCAACGAACTGGCGGGCTTTCAGGCTTAAGTTGACACCTATAGGCAGTGCCGTTTCCCTACAGTATGATTTTGGGTAAGGACACTCCAAAAGCCGTCTCCTGATTTCGGCTAATAATTCCGATGCTACCGGATTTGATATGACTCACAGTTCAACTTTCTCGATCGAAAAAACGCCACCGCTGTTAATTGTAGAAGACAGCAACGAAGACTTTGAGGCACTACAACGATTTTTGGGGCGATCGCCCAAGGTCATTCCCATCCAGCGGTGCGTCAATGGCGAACAAGCATTGGCGTTTCTTTATCGGACTGGCAGCTATGTCAATCGTGAAAGTGCGCCCCGTCCCGGTTTGATTGTGCTCGATCTAAATCTGCCCGGCACCGATGGACGGGAAGTATTGCGCCGGATCAAACAAGATAAGAGCCTGAAAACCATTCCGGTCGTAGTCTTTACAACTTCCAGCAACCCAAAAGATATCGAAGACTGCTACCAATACGGTGTCAACAGCTATATGATTAAACCTATCAACTTTGCTCAACTGAAACGAGATGTGCAACTGCTGGTAGATTACTGGTTTGAAGTGACAACGCTGCCCGATCACCTAGAGCAATAATTAATAGTAATCATGGGTCAACTCTCGCGCACTATTTTAATTGTGGATGATTCTCCTGAAGACCGGGAACTCTATCGTCGCTATATGCTGCGCGATCGAGATTACTCCTACACAATTCTAGAAGCAGGTCTGGGGCGCATCGGGCTAGAGTTGTGGCAGCAACATCAACCGGATGCCATATTGCTGGATTACCGATTACCTGACCTGGATGGACTGGAATTTCTGGTCAAACTGCAATCCTTGACGCAGCAGCCCTACTTACCAGTGATTGTGGTGACGGGGCAAGGCAATGAGGCGATCGCGGTGCAGGCGATGAAATCAGGGGCGCAAGATTATCTGGTCAAGGAACACATTACGACCGCGGGGTTGCATCTGGCAGTGAATGGGGCGATCGCCAAAGTGCAACTTCACACCCAACTGCAACAGTCCCACGAACGAGAGCGCTTAATCTCCCAGATTACCCGGAAGATCCATCAAACTCTGGATCTGGAGGAAATTCTGCAAACGACGGTGACGGAGGTGCAACAATTTCTGCACACCGATCGCGTTCTGTTTTTTCGGCTACAGCCAGATGGCAACGGGACGGTGGTGGCAGAATCAGTGGGGTCAGAGTGGCGATCGCTGCTCTCCTCCACGATGTACGATCCCTGCCTCGCTGAGAACTACCTCAGATTCAGCCGATCGCCATCAATCACCCACGATCCCACCTTTGCCGAAGATTATATGGAACGCTATCGTCAGGGTCAGGTAACGGCGATCAATGATATTCAGGATGGCAGCATCGATCCTTGCCACGTTGAATTGTTGGCTCAGTTTCAAGTCAAAGCCAATCTGGTCGTACCCATTCTGCACGGCGATCGGTTCTGGGGCTTGCTGATAGCCCATCACTGTGCTGCACCGCGATCGTGGCAGCCCTTAGAAATTGATCTGCTCAAAGAACTGGCAACTCAGGTGAGCATCGCCCTGCGGCAAGCGGAACTTTACCAGCAGGCACAGCATGAATTAATTGAACGCCAACGGGTAGAAGAGGAGCTACGAGAGAGCACAGAACAGCTAAACTTGGCATTGCAAGCCTCTCGCATGGGAAGGTGGAACTGGGACTTCCAGACCGGAAAAATTTTCTGGTCGGAGAACCTGGAAGCCTTATTTGGAATGCAACCAGGAGAGTTTGATGGCTCCTATGAGATGTTTGTCGATCGGCTGCATCCGGACGATCGCGATCGTGTTTTGGCAAACGTCAATCATGCGATCGCCACCGGAGAAAATTATGACATTGAATTTCGGGTGGTATATCCTAACGGCACTATTCGCTGGACACTCACTCAGGGAAAAGTGTTTTATGACCAGAACGGACAGCCGATGCGGATGGCGGGCATCGATCTCGATATCACGGAACGCAAACTGATCGCCGAAGTGCTGCGAGAGAGTGAAGAACGCTTCCGTCAGTTGGCCGAAAATATTGATGCGGTGTTCTGGATCAAAGAAATGCCCGAAGACCGAGTGTGCTATGTCAGTCCAGCCTTTGAACGTTTGTGGGGGCTAAACCCGCAGGAATTATATGACGATCAACAAGCCTGGATTGATTATATTCATCCAGACGATCGGGAATGGATTGCCAAAGCGTTTCAGCAAAAAGCAGCCGCAGGTCAATTTGATGAAGAGTACCGTCTTGTGTTGGCGGATGGCAGTATTCGTTGGGTGCACGATCGCTGCTTTCCACTCCGAGACGATGCAGGAGAGATTTATCGGTTTGCCGGGATTGCCGAAGATATCACCGATCGTAAACAAGCCCAAGAAGCGTTGCGACAGAGTGAAGAATTTAAGAATCGGATGTTGGATAGCAGTCCAGACTGCATCAAGGTACTAAACCTGGATGGGCAGATCCTTTATATCAATACGGGTGGACTGTGTTTGCTGGAAATTGATGACATTGCTCCTTACCTGAATACCGAATGGCTCTGCTTTTGGGATGGCGACTATCGGCAACAGGCAGAGCAAGCATTTGCTGCCGCCGCATCAGGCGAAATCTACCTCTTTCGCGGCTACTGCCCAACCGCCAAAGGCACGCCGAAATGGTGGGAAGCGATCGTGAGCCCAATTTTGGATGCCTCTGGGCTGGTGGAACGAGTGCTGGTGATTTCACGGGATATCACCGATCGCCAGCAGGCTGAAATCGAACGCGATCGCCTGTTTGAACAGGAGCAAGCAGCCAGAGCAGAAGCCGAACGAGCTAATCGGATCAAAGATGAGTTTCTAACCGTTCTCTCCCACGAATTGCGATCGCCCCTGAATCCAATTTTGGGTTGGGTAAAACTGCTGCAAACTCGCAACTTCGATCCTGCTAAAACCTCCCAAGCACTGGCAACGATTGAACGTAATGCCAAACTGCAAGTCAAACTGATTGATGACCTGCTCGATATTGCGAAAGTTTTGCGTGGCAAACTCAGCATAGATACGACTCCCGTCAATCTGATATTTATCATTGAATCGGCGATCGACACAGTGAGAGCAGCAGCCGTCGCCAAATCAATCCTGATTCATCCGGTGCTCCCCAAAATTGGGCTAGTGTCTGGCGATGCAGCTCGACTCCAGCAAGTAATTTGGAACCTGCTGTCCAACGCGATCAAATTTACCCCCAATCATGGACGGGTAGACATTCGGCTCTTTCAAATCGACAACCAAGCACAAATTACAATCAGCGACACAGGTAAAGGCATCAACCCCGACTTTTTACCGTATATCTTTGAGTCATTTCGCCAAGAAGATGCTTCCACCACCCGTAAGTATGGCGGGCTAGGGTTGGGGTTAACGATCGTCCGTCAATTAGTGGAAGCGCACGGTGGCACGATCGTCGCAGACAGCCCCGGTAAAGAGTTGGGAGCCACATTTACATTGCAGTTTCCCTTACTGAATATTGAGCCAGAAAACAACCAGACAGGCGATTTGCCACCACAAATCTTCGATCTCACAGGAATTCGAGTCCTTGCAGTCGATGATGAACTTGATACCCGCGAGCTATTAACCGCATTGCTGACCCAATATGGAGCAGAAGTGCTGACAGTTGCCTCTGTGGCAGAAGTGCTGACCAGCCTGAAATCCTTTCAACCCGACGTGCTCGTCAGCGATATTGGAATGCCCGAAGTCGATGGCTATACCCTGATCCAACAGATCCGCGCTCTACCACCCGAACAAGGGGGACAGTTGCCGGCGATCGCTGTGACTGCCTATGCCACAGAAGACGATCGCCAGCGTGCGATCGCCAGTGGCTATCAACAGCACCTGATCAAACCCCTGGAACCTGAACTGTTAGCTGAAGCTATAGTGGCCCTCACGTAGGGGCGGTGCCCCCGTGCCCGCCCTCACAGGCGCCGCACAGCACCGTGCATTGGTGTCAACTTAAGGCTGAAATCCTTGATAAATCTGGTTTTTATGCCAAGTCTAGATCCCCCTAAATCCCCCTTAAAAAGGGGGACTTTGATCAGACTCTTGTCCCCCCCTTCTTAAGGGGGGCTAGGGGGGATCTGGCCTTAATCGTCAAACAACAGTCTCTGAGTGCGTTTGACGTTAAGTTGACACCTATGGGCTAAGACCCACCCCTAGCCCCTCCCAGGAGGGGCTAAGACCCACCCCTAGCCCCTCCCAGGAGGGGCTAAGACCCACCCCTAGCCCCTCCCAGGAGGGGCTAAGACCCACCCCTAGCCCCTCCCAGGAGGGGAACCGGATCTAGCTCCCCTCTAGAGAGGGGCTGGGGGTGTGTCCAATCTAGCCCCCCTCGCTTAGAAGGGCTGGGGGTGTGTCCGATCTAGCTCCCCTCTAGAGAGGGGCTGGGGGTGTGTCCGATCCCTCTAGAGAGGACACCATGCTTTCAAGCTTAAGATAAACGTGGAATCTGCTAGATCAAAAAAAAAGGGGCAAAAGCCAGAAGCCCGCCCCCAACTCAATTATGCTGCCATTATTAGCCCAACAGCGCCTGAGCCTTAGCTACCACATTCTCAACGGTGTAGCCAAACTTTTCTAACACAACGGGGCCCGGTGCAGAAGCGCCGAAGGTGTCGATACTGACACTATCGCCTTCAGAACCCAAATAACGTCCCCAGCCGAAGCTACAACCAGCTTCCACAGCCAAGCGCTTGGTAACAGCTTTTGGCAGTACGGATTCGCGGTAAGCTGCATCTTGTGCATCAAACAATTCCCAGCAAGGCATCGAAACTACCCGTACTTTATTACCTGCGGCGCGCAATTTTTCAGCCGCATCAACGCAGAGGTATGTTTCGCCACCGGTGCCGATTAAAATGATGTCGGGAGTGCCACCGTCATCAGACAAAATGTAAGCGCCTTTGGCTGTTCCTTCCATCGAACTTCCGGCCAAGTTAGGCAAGTTTTGACGAGACAGAGCCATCAATGTTGGGATTTTCCGGTTTTCAATGGCTACTTTGTAAGCGCCGGATGTTTCATTTCCATCAGCAGGGCGGATCACATACAAATCAGGAATGACGCGCAAAGAAGCGATGGTTTCTACTGGTTGGTGAGTCGGACCATCTTCGCCCAAGGCTACGGAGTCGTGAGTCATTACATAAATGACACCAGCTTCTGAAAGTGCAGACAGGCGAATTGCGCCCCGCATATAGTCAGCAAACACCAAGAAGGTAGCGCAGTAAGGAATCAAACCGCCGTGGAGGAGCATCCCATTTGCGATCGCCCCCATGCCATGTTCCCGCACACCAAACCGGAGGTTACGTCCTTCGTACTGACCTTTTTGGAAGTCTTTTTCACCCTTGAGCAAAGTCATGTTAGAAGAAGCCAAATCAGCGGAACCGCCGATCAATTCAGGTAACACAGCAGCCAAAGCATTCAAACATTTTCCAGAATGATTCCGACTCGAATCTGCCTTATCTTCGGGGCTGTAGGTAGGCAAAACTTTGTCCCAACCTTCGGGAAGTTGGCCAGCCACAGTGCGCTCATATTCTGCGGCTTCGGCGGGATATGCTGCTTTATAAGCATCAAAAGCTTGCTGCCATTCTTGTTCTGATTGAGCACCGCGATCGCACGCTTTGCGGAAGTGAGCCAAAGCATCATCAGGAATTACAAACGGCTCGTATTCCCATTTCAAGAAATCGCGAGTTGCTTGCACTTCAGCGCCACCCAAAGCAGCACCGTGAGCGCTGTAACTATTGCGCTTGTTGGGAGAACCGTAGCCAATAATTGTGCGAACTTTAATCATGGACGGTTTGTCCGTGACTTTCTTAGCTTCTTCGATAGCTTTGTGAACTGCTTCGAGGCTAGTATCTTGGTCTAGAGCGTCATTGTCTACAGTAATGACGTGCCAGTTGTAGGCTTCAAAACGCTTGCCGACATCTTCAGTAAAGGCTAAGTTTGTGTCGCCTTCGATCGAGATGTGATTATCATCATAGAGAGCAATTAATTTGCCTAGTCCCAGGTGTCCGGCCAAAGAACAAGCTTCGCCAGAAATACCTTCCATGTGGCAACCATCACCCATAATTACATAGGTGTAGTGGTCAACAATCGTGTTACCGGGCTTGTTAAATCTAGCTGCGAGGTGAGCTTCTGCCATTGCCAAACCGACGGCGTTAGCAATGCCTTGTCCCAGGGGGCCGGTAGTAACTTCTACGCCTTCTGTGACGAAGTTTTCTGGGTGTCCCGGTGTTTTCGATTCCCACTGCCGAAATTGCTTGATGTCGTCGAGGCTGACGCTATCGTAGCCTGTCAAGTACATGAGGGCGTACTGTAGCATACAGCCGTGGCCGGCGGAGAGGACGAAGCGATCGCGGTTGAACCACTTGGGGTTTTTCGGGTTGAACCGCATAAACCGATCCCACAGCACGAAGGCCATAGGCGCAGCGCCCATCGGCAGTCCTGGGTGTCCTGATTTTGCTTTTTCTACCGCATCGATGGCGAGAAAGCGGATAGAGTTGATGCAGAGTTCTTCGAGTGGTTGGGTTGCAACAGCCATAATTGTGGTTTTGATGTTTATGGAGTGAGTGTGTGTGGTCGATTCTGGCAGAGGTGCGATGAGTCGAGTTCGATCGACCATCGTCTCTAGTGTTCAGATTCTGTGGAACTGCCGTGAGGCTGCACTACAGATCATCTCACCACTTGGACTCGATATACAACTTAATTTTTTAATATTTCGTGGCCTTTGTGCAGTTAGTAATAATTGGCGATCGGAGGTATTTCTGGGGTGAGTTGGCAGTTGACAATTGGCAGTTGACAGTTGACAGTTGTCAGTCAAGGTAGGCTGGACGATCGCGAGAGTATCTTGATTTAACTGGTTTAACTGGTTCCCAGGCTCTGCCTGGGAATCCATGTCTAGAGGCTCTACCTCGCCAGCTTTTAACTGGTTCCCAGGCTCTGCCTGGGAATTTAACTGGTTTTAACTGGTTCCCAGGCTCTGCCTGGGAATCCATGTCTAGAGGCTCTGCCTCGCCAGCTTTTAACTGGTTCCCAGGCTCTGCCTGGGAATTTAACTGGTTCCCAGGCTCTGCCTGGGAATCCATGTCTAGAGGCTCTGCCTCGCCAGCTTTGATAAAATAGGAGGCAGAGCCTCAGGATCTGCGTTACCAGGCAGAGCCTGGTAACGAGTACAGAGCCTGGTAACGAGTAGTTATTTTCCTTCTTTCTTTTTCCTTCTTTCTTTTTCCTTCTTTCTTCTTCCTTCTTCCTTCTGCTATATTTGCAATTTTACTCAGGCAATACCTAATGACTCTCAGTGAAGCCGAAGTCCGCAGTCAAAAAGTAGACGAACTGCGATCGCAAGGCATAGAACCGTATCCTAGCCAATCCTACGTGCGATCGCACACAGCTCAACAAGTTCGCGAAATATTTAGTCAGCCGGGAAAAGAACTCGAAAACGGAGAAAATGACCCCGAGGAAATTTCCCTGCGAGTAGGCGGCCGTATCATTTCCAAACGGGACAGCGGCAGCATTTGCTTCATCGATTTAAAAGACGCCACAGACAAAATCCAACTCAAAATCGAGAAAAAAGTCGTCACCGGCGAAGTCGGTTTAAGCTTCAAGCAAATTAAAACTTTGCTTGATGTAGGCGATTTTGTCGGCGTCGAAGGCATCGGCTGTCGCACTCAGAAGGGAGAACTTTCGATTTCAGTGCGGGAATTCACGCTGTTATCAAAAGCTACAATTCAATTTCCCGATGCTTATTATGGAGTTAACGATCCCGAAGTTTGTCGCCGTCACCGCGAAATGGATTTGGCAAGCAACCAAGACGCTTTCAACCGTTTCATGCTACGCAGTCGCATCGTCCAAAACATCCGTTCCTATCTCTGGAAAGCCGATTTTCATGAAATAGAAACACCAACACTGCAAGCTATTTATGGCGGCGCTGCTGCTAAGCCGTTCATCACTCACCACAATGCTTTGGATGTTGATTTGTATTTGCGAGTGGCTCCTGAACTGTTCTTGAAAAGAGCAATTTGTGGCGGTTTTGAGCGAGTATTTGAACTCGGAAAAGCTTTTAGAAATGAGGGGATTGATAGCACCCACAATCCTGAGTTTACCTCCATAGAAGTTTACCAAGCTTATGCAGATTACTTCGACATTTTAGCAGTGGTAGAAGATGTCATGTGTAGCGCTGCTCAGGCTGTACTTGGGGATGTCAAAGAAATTGAAAATCAGGGACAGATGATTAGTTTAGAACGCAAGTTCGACTACAGCGAAAAATATCCCAGTTTTAGCGGCCTGCACTGGGAAGTGAAAACCATGGTGGAAGCTGTCAGAGACGAGTTTGGGTTGGATTTTGATAGCTTGGATCTCGAAAGTGCGATCGCCTCTGCAACTAAACTAGAATTACACCTTTCTAAATTAGAACAACAGAGTTTAGGCTACGTGCTGTACGCCGTGTTTGACAAATTAGTAGTCCCCAAACTAATTCAGCCAACTTTCATCATTGACTTTCCTGTAGAAGTCAGTCCCCTCGCCAAAGGACACCGCAGCAAACCTGGATTTGTCGAGCGTTTCGAGTTATTTATCAACGGGATGGAATACTCGAACGGCTTCTCGGAATTGAACGATCCGAAAGAGCAAAGAAAGCGGTTTGAGGAACAATTAGCACAGAAAGATGCAGGGGATGATGAAGCGCATCCAATGGATGAAGACTTTATTCAAGCCTTATCTTTAGGAATGCCTAATTGTGCGGGTATGGGAATCGGTGTCGATAGATTGGTGATGCTGTTGACTAATACTCAAAGCATCCGTGATGCGGTGATGTTCCCGACAATGCGGCCTGTCAAAGATTGATTGGTAAATCTTGTAGGGGCGGGTTTTACCAACAATATCTAACTCCAACAAACAATCTCTATAAACCCGCCCCCACCCACAAATAACCTACATCAATTGATTTACCGTTGGGTTGGGGCGGGTTTATTTGAATTATCCATTATTGGCTGATATTTTTGGTGAAACCCGCCCCTACAATTATGGGATTTAACAGATTTGATCTCACCGCATAAATGAACCGACAACACCGTTCATATCCTCAGCCAAAGGATTTCCCATAGCCTTAAACTTCCACTCGCTACCTTCTCGATAAACTTCTCCCATTAACATATTTAATTTCCCCTCATAGGAAGGGTCATTTGACAAGCGATAGCGAGCGATTTCTTTCCCAGTCGCATCCAAGGCTCTCACAAAAGCATTTTCTATCATGCCAAAATGCTGTTTTCTATCCTTAGCATCATAAATATTCACTCCCAAAACTATTTTGTGATATTGTGGGGGTAAAGCATTCAATTTGACAAATATTTGTTCGTCGTCCCCATCTCCTGCCCCGGTGAGATTGTCGCCGGAGTGAACAACTGTTTTATCCTTTGATTCCAAATGACCGTAATAAATTACATCGTCTTTGTAGTTCTTTAATTTACCGTTCTCTCCTAATAAAAGAGCGTAGGAATCTAAGTCGAAATTCGCCCCGCTGCTTCTACCGAAAAGACCTTTGCTAGCTTTCGACACATCCCATCCCAAAGCCATTGTCAGCCTGGATAAGTCGTATTCGCTTTTGCTGAGAATGATTGATTGTCCTTTGGTCAAATTGATAGCCATAGTTTTGTGATTTGGTTAAGGTAAAAGTCAAGTTTCAAGATTGTCAAGCAGGAGATTTGATTAGCCTTTGAGGGCTAACTATAGGGTAAGAGATTTTTGAGTCGTGCTGATTTTACCCAATTGGGATATTCTGTTGTCAGCAAATCGTATAATTCCTCGTCGGCAATACTTTCGGGGTCTTCTACACTGAAGAAATCAGCATTGTCCAGGTGGCGATCGCCCATTTCATCAAGTTGCTCTAAAAAGCTAAAATCGCTGGCTGTAGCCCTAGCAAACCAGCCACCAACTCCCTTCCGTTTGACATCTTTTTGCGATTTGCCGATCGCCATAAACTGCCAAAATAGAGGCTCATAAGACGACCATTGTAGCTGTTGTTTGGTTGCAGACTCATCGGTAGTAGCTCCATCAGTGACAAACATCACATACACAGGTTTATCGGCGCTAATAGGTGCGTAGCGACTACCATCGCGAGAGTCGGGAAAATAGAAATTTCTGATCTCCTGCATCACTCTACCATAGTAAGTACCTCCTTCTAAAGGGTATCGCTTCAGTATATGATTGATGAAGTTGGGAAAATTTTCGATCGTCATATCCCCCGCATAGTAAGAGTTGATGCCAAACAAAAATATATCGATCGCTGCGTTGTCATCAAACCGACATCCCAAAGCCAAAATTTTCTCAGCCAAACGCTGAATTTTTCCCGCACTGTACAGCGCAGACATAGAGACAGAAATATCCAAGCACAGCGCTACCTTAGCATCATGATTGGTGAGATTTGCTTTCTCAAGGGAGATATCGGCCTTCTTAACTAGATTGAAAATGTGCGGCGCTTTTTCCTCCAGTTTTTTTTCTAAGGCTATAGCTTTCTGACTTTTGTTACTAACTTTGGGAGTTGCTAATTCAGTTATTGCTAATTCAGGTATTTTTAATTCTGGAATCTCTACTTCGGGAATTTTTAATTGAGTAGCTGCTAATTCATTTATTGCTAAGTCGGGGATATCAACATCTGAATTGTTTAGGTTAGTTTCTGGTTGATTATCTTCCTGTTTAATCTCAACATAATATTTATCTACAAAACTTTTCAAGCCAGCATTGTATCCTTGTCCGACTGCCTGAAACCTCCACTTTCCGTTTTTTTTATATAACCTGCCAAACTCGACTGCTGTCTCTCCTGAAAAATGCTCTTGGAGATTGTAGCAAGCAAGTTCGCTATGGGTTTCGGAATTGTCAAGTCTAATAAAAGCATTGTGGATTTGGCTAAAGTTTTGATTTTTTGCCTGTGCTTCGTGAATGGTGACGACAAAAATAATTTCCTGAATTTCTGAACTTATTTTATGCAAATCTACATTTATCGTCTCTTTGTCTCCTGGGTTTTTCCCAGTTGGGTGATTTCCTAAGTGGTGTACAGAGTCATCGAGGGAACGCAGATTATTGTAAAATACAAAATATTTTTCCTGGGGAATTTTGCCCTCTGCGCCCAACATGAATACAGAAGCATCTATATCAAAGTTGTCTTTAGTTTCATTGATTTGCCAGCCGAGGGCAAAGGATACTTTTTGTAAATTAGGATTGTCGGGGAAAAGATCAAATCTTTCGCCCTTACTTAATTGAATTCCCATTAACTTTATCCTGTAATTAGTAGCATCTAGAACCAAGGGAAATATTCATGATTTTTCCGAAATTTCCCTTGATTTATTTAGCTGGATGCGATCGCCCTTTTATCCGGCATACTTGTCTACAAAGCTCTGCAAACCTGAATTGTAGCCTTGTCCGACAGCTTGGAACCTCCACTCGCCATCTTTCTTGTAAAGTCTGCCAAATTCCACCGCAGTCTCCCTAGAAAAATCCTCATCTAAATCGTACTTAGTGACTTCTGTGTTAGTAGTAGTGTCGTAAATTCTGATAAAAGCATTCCGCACTTGGCCGAAGTTTTGCCTCCTCGATTCCGCTTCGTGGATGGTGACAACAAACACAATTTCTAGCACCGCCGGATCGACTTTGGTTAAATCGACTGTCACTGTTTCATCATCGCCAAATCCTTCTCCGGTTCTGCTATCTCCCAGATGAACTACAGAAGTATCTGGTGACTCTTTGTTGTTGTAAAAAACAAAGTATTTTTCGCTGGGAATTTTAGCATTGGCACCTAACATAAACACGGAAGCATCTAAATCAAATGCTGCGCCGGTGTCGGTAGCGTTGGTATCCCATCCCAAACCGATACCAGCACTTTTTAGCCCCGGTGCTTCTTTAGAGAGATTGATTCTGCCGCCTTTTTCCAAGTTGATAGACATTTGCTCTCCTGTATGCAACATCTCTGATATTACTGCTAACAATTATACCATAAATTTTAAATGTCAAGTATAATATTTCCTGTCTTTAAAAGATTGATTTAGGAGCGATCGCGCCCTCGCTACATAGCGACGTTATCTCACTCATTCATCTTCCAAAGAAGCCAAAATCCGATCGACCGTTTCTTTAACCGTTAGATGGGTTGAATCCAGCCAATAACCGAGATGAGGAGTTTCGGTGCGGAGGATGCGATCGAATGCATAAACCATTGTTTCGTTGGCATATCCCGTCTTCGCTCTTGCTGTATCCCGTGCCGCTACAACCTCTGCCTGGGGACACAGAACAATCGCAGAAAACGGCACATCATGAAACCTGGCAATTACCTCAGCGAGTGCGGAACCAATGATAATGTCTTGATACACAACCGTAAAGCCAGCCTGAAGATAGTGTCGCGCTGCCATTGCTGCCAGATGATAGCGCAGTTGAAGTTGCTGATATGCCTCTGCTGACAAATTTAACGCCATTTCCGCCTGCCCATTCACAATCATGCGGCGAAAGATATCCCCGCGCAGGTGAACACTTTTGGGCAACCTTTCGGCAAGCGATTGGGCAACTGTTGATTTTCCAGCAGCCATGTTCCCAGTAATCAAAATAATTTGTGGTTGATGATTTGCAGGTTGTCGATCGCTATTCATACTCTTTGTTATAGATTCAATGACGCTGTTACAAAAAACGAGTAAATCTCAAATGTGCTGACGGGTTTGTACTGAAGAAAGTAAATTAACAAATTGCTTTTGGTACTCATCTTCACTCATCAGTTCTTTGGTGCTTTCCACCCTGTCTAAAAACACGATGCCATCTAAATGGTCGTGTTCGTGCTGAAAAATCCTAGCCACAAAATCTGTCAATTCTTGTTGATGGAGTTTGCCATCTCTACTGGTGTATTCGATTTCTATCGATCGACTTCTCGGCACTAATCCCCGTATCCCCGGAATGCTCAAACAGCCTTCCCAGTCTTTGACTGTCTCTGTTGAACTCGCCATAATTCGAGGGTTAATCATGGCTGTGGGTTCCATGGTTGGTGCTTGGGGATACCGCAGATTGGGACGGGAGGCGACGACGAACAGCCGATCGCCCCTAGCGACTTGAGGGGCTGCAATCCCCACCCCGTGGGCGTGTTTTACTGTAGAGATTAAGTTGTCAATCAACTGTTGAATGCGCTCGTCCTGAATATTCTCCACAAATTGCGATCGGCGACGCAATACAGGATTTCCTAATTGCGATATTTGTAATATTTCTGGCATTGGTAATTGGTAATTGGTAATTCGTAATTCGTAATTCTGACTAATTACTAATGACTACTGACTAATGACTAATGACTACTGACTACTGACTAATGACTACTGACTACTGACTAATGATTATCGAACTTTTTGCACGGGGAGACTGCCTGGTTTCACACTCAATTTGAGTATTTGGCCATTGCGATTAATCTCCATTTGCAAAATCCCACCCACCCTAGCATTTTGTACGAATTCCTGAACAGCTTCCGACTGAATAATCGGCTGATTGTTAATCTTTTGAATCACATCCCCAGCCCGCAAACCAGATGCAGCGGCGGGAGAAGCAGGCACCACACTAATAATAGCCACACCCCGATCGACTGTAACTCGAAGGCTGCTGTTACCGTTTTTATTAATTTGCTCCTTCACTTCAGGAGTTAGCGTCGCCATTTCAATGCCCAAATAAGCGTGTTCGACTTTGCCCGTCGCAATCAATTCCTTCGCAACTTCTTGAGCCGCCTTAATGGGAATTGCAAACCCCAATCCTTGAGCACCTTGAATAATTGCTGTATTCATGCCGATCACTTCCCCGGCAGAATTCAGCAGTGGGCCACCGGAATTCCCCGGATTAATCGCAGCGTCTGTTTGAATAAAACCGATCCGCTTGTCAGGTACGCCCACCTCGGTACTCGATCGCCCCGTAGCGCTAATAATCCCCGCTGTCACTGAATTGTCCAAACCCAAAGGATTACCGATCGCGATCGCCCATTCCCCAGACAGCAGTTTATCAGAATCGCCGATCGTCACCACAGGCACCTGATTCGCCTCAATCTTCACCACCGCCACATCCGTCACCCCATCAGCCCCCAACACGCGCCCCTGAAAACTGCGGCCGTCCCTGAGAGTTACAGTTACTGTATCAGCGCCGTCTACAACGTGAGCGTTAGTGAGAATCACGCCATCAGAACCGATGACAAAACCCGAACCAGTACCCCGTTCCACCCCACCACGGCCCCCTGAATTCGGATCTAAGCCAAAAAAATCCTCCGGCGATATCCCTCGATTTCCCGGTTTCACCTTGCGGGAAGCATCGATCCGCACCACTGTCGGGCCAACTTTTTGCACCGCAGCCACAATAAAATTGGCATTAGCGGGATTCCCCGACAGGGAATTCGGCGGCAAGACTTTGCCCGCTTGAGGCTTAGTATTCAGAGGGAGTTGTAATTTCGGTTCCAGCGTCCTTGGTGGTGCGCCAGAATTTGCAGGTAATCGGGAAGCCGTCAGACGATCGCCCAACATGGCGGCCCCAGCTCCCGTCACCAGCAGTAATATGTAGATTGCCGGTTGCTTCCAAAATTTGCCAGTAGAACTCTTCATCGCGACGTTTTTAGGGTTTTTTGCCAAATCAAAATATTTGCAGAGCTGATTCCCGATAGCTGTGAGCCTCCTGGTGGCCACAGAATTTTACAGAATTTTGGGGCGATCGGCAGACTCCATTAACTATACCGCCGGGAAGTCCCGTTCTATAATTGTACTCAATTTAGCGGTGGGATGAGAGATGCAAGCAAGCAACCCTACTACCCCAGAAGGTAAGATTTATGATGTCGATCTATTATTCAAGCATTTTGCAATCCTCCGGCGACAGACAATGTTGATCGATCGATCAACCTCCCAAATCGCCAATTCGATTAAACTGAGTTTTCCAGAACAAAAATTCGATCTCTATAAATGCCTAGCAGCAAAGGTGAGCAGTGGAAATTCCCCTCGAAAGTCTGTGGAATCAGATACTTGAACGTCTCCAGGTACAACTGAGCAGACCTAGTTTTGAGACGTGGATCAAAACAGCCAAAGCCGAACAACTCGAAAATAACTGTTTGATCGTCAGCACTCCCAACCCCTTTGCTCGCAATTGGTTGCAGAAATATTACGTCAAAATCATCGCCGATGCAGTCTACGACATTCTCGGCTATAAAGTAGACATTTACTTGACAATTGCTGGGGGGACTGAAACCGAAGGCCACGGCGGACAAGGACTGATTTGGCCATCTCCCATCGGCCCCGATGTCCCCGAAAGCCACTCCCTCCATCCCCCCAAACCAGCCAATCTCAACCCCAAATACCTATTTTCCCGTTTTGTGGTCGGTTCCAACAACCGCATGGCTCACGCAGCATCCCTAGCGGTAGCCGAGTCTCCGGGCCGAGAATTCAATCCCCTATTTTTGTGCGGCGGTGTCGGTTTGGGCAAAACTCATCTCATGCAGGCGATCGGTCATTATCGCTTAGAAATTGACCCTAACGCCAAGATTTTCTACGTTTCTACTGAAAAATTTACCAACGATTTAATTGCAGCCATTCGCAAAGATAGTATGCAAACTTTCCGCGATCATTATCGAGCAGCCGATGTTTTATTAGTAGATGATATTCAATTTATTGAAGGCAAAGAATACACTCAAGAAGAATTTTTTCACACTTTTAATACTTTGCATGAAGCTGGCAATCAAGTAGTTTTAGCTTCCGATCGCCCACCGCAACAAATACCCCGTTTGCAAGAGCGTTTATGTTCGCGATTTTCCATGGGGTTAATTGCCGATATTCAGTTGCCAGACTTGGAAACACGCATGGCCATTTTGCAGAAAAAAGCCGAATATGAAAATATGCGGTTGCCGCGAGATGTGATAGAATATATTGCTTCTAGCTATACTTCCAATGTGCGCGAATTAGAAGGAGCTTTGATTCGGGCCGTAGCCTATCTTTCAATTACCGATTTACCGATGACTGTGGAAAATATAGCCCCGGTTTTGAATCCCCAAACTGAAAGTGTAGAAGCAAAGCCCGATGCAGTAGTCGCAGTAGTTGCAGATTTTTTTGACATTTCTGTTGAAGATTTGAAAGGCAATTCTCGGAAGCGAGAAATTAGCTTTGCTCGTCAAATAGGTATGTATTTAATCCGGCAACACACAGGTTTGAGTTTGCCGAAAGTTGGTGAAGTTTTCGGCGGGAAAGACCATACCACTGTGCTTTATAGTTGTGATAAAATTGCTCAGTTGCGGAACACTGACCCGAATTTGTCTCAAACCTTGCGTCAATTGAGCGATCGTATTAACGCGATCAGCCGTAAAATTTGAGCAGAAGTTATTGGTTGTTGGTTATTTTTTAGATCCTGGTTGACTGGTTCTGGGTCTCCTATCCCCTCCCCTAACAACGTTCTTCCTTCTAATTAGCTGTGGAAAAACCTGTGGACAAAGAACCCTGAATTTGTGGAAAACATTAGTGTTTCCTTGTATAAAAATTCTGATCGCAGCAAGGGCGATCGACTATTTAGCAACTTTTCCACAAGTTTTCCACAGGGTATAATCAATAAAAAAGTAGATCCAGTAATCCTTTCGCATTTTTTTCCACAGTTTACACCGTGCGATCGACCAAAAAATTAACAAAAAAAATTAAAACCATTATCCCCACACACCCCACCTCCAGAAAAGCCAGCCCCAGCCCCAAGCTAAAAATCCTGGGGATTCCCCCACCGACTTTCTGTGATAGGATTTGTTTCTATCTCAAATCCGGTTAATTAACCTTCATCTCATGAAATTGGTTTGCACCCAAAGTGACCTCAACGCCAACCTCTCGTTGGTAAGCCGGGCCGTTCCCTCTCGCCCGACACATCCCGTACTAGCCAACGTGCTCTTAGTAGCGGATGAGGAAAATCAACGGGTTAGCTTGACAGCTTTCGATCTAAGTTTAGGCATCCGTACCAGTTTTCCAGCAGCAGTGACAGGTGGCGGAAGTTTCACCATACCCGCTAAATTACTCAACGACATTGTTTCCCGACTCCCAGATGGAGAGATTACTTTAGAAGACGAAGCAGGAGACACCGTAGCATATCTCACTTGCAGTTCTGGCAGCTACCAAGTCAGAGGGATGGGCCCAGAAGAATTCCCAGAATTGCCCGCCATTGAAGGAGGCACAATCCTCCATTTGCCCCCAGAAGCTTTAATTGAAGGACTCAAAGGAACTTTGTTTGCTACTAGCCCCGACGAAGCAAAACAGGTACTAGCAGGGGTGCATTTAAAGGTACTAAAAGATTGTCTAGAATTTGCAGCTACAGACGGCCACAGATTAGCAGTAGTTCAAACTGCCAATGAAAAACCCGAAGGGGAAGAAACAGAAAAAGAATTTGAGGTGACAGTTCCAGCTAAGGCCTTGCGGGAAGTAGAAAGAATGCTAGTCATGCGACAGTGGACTGAACCTGTCACCCTGCATTTTGAACACGGTCAAGTTGTGTTTGAATGGGCAGACCAACGGTTGACAACTCGCACCTTGGAAGGGCAGTATCCAGCCTATCGCCAGTTAATTCCGCCTTCCTTTGAGAGGCAAATTACAATGGATAGGCGAGCTTTCTTATCCGCAGTAGAAAGAATAGCTGTTTTTGCCGACCAAAAAAATAATATTCTCAAATGCAGTATCGACTCGGTGAATCAGGAAATCACTTTGTCGGTAGATGCTAAAGATGTCGGTAGTGGCAAAGAGTCAATGCCCGCGCAAATTTCGGGAGACAGCATAGATATCGCGTTCAATGTCAAGTATTTAATTGACATTTTGAAAACGGCTCAATCCCCAGAAATTCAACTGCAATTAAATGGGGCTTTGGCCCCCGTAATTTTTCAGCCTTTGGGCGGAGTCAATGCTACTTTCTTGGTAATGCCTGTTCAGCTAAGAGCTTAAAAAGAGTCATTAGTAGTCCTGGACGCAAAAAACCCGGTTTCTTCCAAAAATCGTCGATTTTTTCGACAAATATTCACGCAGAAACCGGGTTTTTGACCCCCCATGCGTAATACCAATTTCATCAATATTTGCTACAGATGCCGTTCAAAGTCCCCCCTTAGTAAGGGGGGGTTGGGGGGGTAGTTATGTCGCGCTACTTTATGAAATTGGTATAAGTCCTCATTAGTTAGCAGTCATATCATTTCTGGTTGCATCGGAATGATTTAACCTTACTAGAACACTCTTGACACAGAGGGAGAAAATAGAGATTTTAATAATTCAGATGCTACCGGATTTGATATCATTAGTCGTTAGTAATTTGCCACCAATAACCAATAACCAATAACAACTGACTTATTCCTTCAAATAATTGGTAACAAAATCTCAAACTCTGTACCAGTACCGGGAGTAGAATGCAAATTCAACTTACCTTGATGTTTATCCGTTACAATTTGGTGAGTAATTGCCAATCCTAATCCCGTACCTTTTCCGGCTGGTTTTGTAGTAAAAAATGTATCGAAAATTCGTCGTTGAATTTCTGGCGGAATACCAGGCCCGTTATCTGCAATTCTGATCGCTATCCAACCATGATTTTGATTTTTTTCCACTGCTTCTGAGTTCGGTTGACCGTTGATATTTACTAAAGATAGGTGTGGGGAATTTTCCCGATCGCCTTTTACATAATTTTGAATTAATTCCGCACTCATGTAGTTGGTCTCAGAACTTTCTATGAGCTCAGTTTTAATAGTAATAGCAGGTACAAAACCTGTTTTTCCTTTGAGTTCTTCCAAAGCATCTGTCGCGTTGCTGATGATATTCATAAATACCTGGCTCAACTGACCCGAATAGCATCTGACTAAGGGCAAATTTCCATAATTTCTAACTACTTTAATCCCGTACTTAAGACGGTTTTTCATAATTAGTAGTGTGCTGTCAATACATTCATGGAGATTAGCTTCTTTGCGGTGAGTTTCATCCATATGAGAGAAGGTGTGGAGACTGGTGACAAGTTCGGTCAATCTCTGTGCAGAAACTTTCATACTTTTGAGAATTTCCGCCCAATCTTCTTCTAAAAAATCAAATTCTATGCGTTCTTTGAGCTCCTCAATTTCTTCGTTGGTGCCGACATTTTTTTCATAAGCCGACAGCAAATCCATCAGGTCTTGGGAGTATTTTGACAAAAATTCGAGATTTCCCGTGATGCAGGTTACAGGATTTCTAATTTCGTGGGCGACTCCAGCCACCATTTGTCCTAAACTGGCTAGTTTTTCAGTTTGAATTAATTGGGCTTGTGTTTGTTGTCGCAGCAATTTTGTTGCTAGTTCGTGAATGTTGGATTGGGCTACTAGCAATTCGTGGACATCCAGTAAACAATAAGTATGAGGCGATGTTTGAACTACGATGGGCTCATAAAGGAGCTCTTGCGATCGCTGTAGGGACTTTCTCGCTGCATCAACTATTAAAGTATCGCTAGAAAAAATTAAAGTTTCTGTTTCTGCAAATCGGTACAAGGCCCTGACAGGTCGCTTTAAAAATAATTCTCGCCCAAAGGGACGGCTGATAAATTCCAAAAATCTCCGGCGGGAAATCATGCCGGCAAATAGACCCATATCGGTTAAAATGACTCCTGGAAGCAGGGGATAAGCCTCCAACATCTGAGCAATTTTACTTCCCAAATCTGTAGCTTCTACCTGAAAATCATAAAGTGACAATTCTTGAAGAGTTGATTCCAAACGGAACTCTGCTATAGAATTATCTTGCATGAGTGGGGCTGGTATTTCGATGCAGGACGTATTCAACATAAATTCATCAGCACGAAGATAGAGGTTATATTTACAAGTAGACATTTAGCTGCGAGCACATAGCAAACCGCTTTTTAAATTATCGAAAAAAACTGAGAGCAGTATCAGCAATAGTATAAGCAATATAGAGGCATCCCGGCAGTTATGCTAGATTTTATTTTATATTGAGTTTTGGCGGATTAACGATTAGTTCCCAAATTTAGTAACTTTTTAACCTGAATTTAAACTTTTAACCTGTGGTTAAAACTAATTCAAATTCCTATCCATACTCTCTGGTTTAGAGAAGTCCTGAATACCAGCTAGGATTGTATAGCCAGAGATTTTTAACTGAATCTTAACTTGGCTGTGCGATCGGCTATGATTATTAATACCACATCCGGGTTATTCACCCCATTTTTTGTCCCTCCCCCTCTCCATGTCGATAAATAGGGGTTTTTAACCAGTGTTTAGTATGACAGGGGGTAGGCCCCAAATCGCAGTTTACAAGTAGGTGATGGATGCAACCCGCCCTGACAAATCAGTTAAATAATGCTTTCACCCTGTTTCTGGGCTTGTTAGTAGAGGCTATACCTTTTTTACTGCTGGGAGTTTTATTTTCCGGTGTGCTGCTGGGGTTTGTAGATGAACGCAAACTCATAGCCCGCATCCCCCGAAATCCACTGCTGGGGGCTTTAGCCGGTAGTTTAGTCGGGTTTTTGTTTCCGGTGTGCGAGTGCGGTAACGTGCCGGTGGCCCGCAGGTTGTTGATGCAAGGAGTACCCGCACCGGTGGCGATCGGCTTTTTACTCGCCGCACCGACAATCAATCCGATCGTGATTTGGGCGACTTGGACTGCTTTTCGGGATCAGCCAGAAATTGTGGTTTTACGGGTGGTATTTTCCCTAATCACTGCAACTATCATCGGCTGGGTGTTTAGCACCCAGAAAGACTTGCGGCCTCTGCTACAACCCGCGATCGCCCGCGCCCTTCCCCTACCAAAACCCGATTGCTCCGAAACACAGCTACTAACAGCCGAAACTCCTTCCCTGTTGCAGTCGGGGACATTTATCCTAGGTATGCCAGGGGGGGCAGTGCCGATCGAATCTTTGCTACAAGACAACTGGAAGCCCTTAGAAACAGGCAAAACTGAAAAAACCTCGAAACCTTCCTCCCTGTTCCACCGCCTTTCTAAAGAGCGTCTGCGCCTGCTGCTCGATAGTATGGTACAGGAGTTGCGCGAATTGGGAGGTGTGTTAGTCGTTGGTAGCGCGATCGCTGCGATCGTTCAAGTTGGCACCCCCCGCGAACTAATTCTCAACCTCGGCCAAAGCCCCGTTTCTTCGATTCTCGCCATGCTGTTATTAGCCGCAGTGGTATCGATTTGTTCTACGGTAGATGCCTTTTTTGCCTTGTCTTTCGCCGCCACATTTACCAGCGGTTCCCTCTTAGCTTTTCTAGTTTTTGGTCCGATGATTGACATCAAAGGCATCGGTTTAATGCTATCAATTTTTAGAGGTAGAGCCGTAATTTACTTAATGGTACTGGCAGCTCAGTTAACTTTTTTAATGACTCTCGCCGTCAATTTATATCTAGGTTAGCATCAGCAACATTTTTTTTAATTGTAACTTAATTAAAGAGCGATCGGGAGCAATGCTCAAATCTCAACTCTTCAATTTCCCATCTCAAATCAGACGTGATGATTCTTAAAAAATTAGGTCCTTGGCTAGATACCGTAGCTATCTTATCCTGGGGAATATTGCTCCTCAAATATTGGATCACTGGCAAATTAAGCATTTTGATTCACCCCAATTACTTTGGCTTGACTGTAGCCGGAGGCATTGGCTTAATCATCATTGGCGGTTATAAAATGTGGGAACTCATCCAGCTCGATCGCAGCAACCAGAAATCTCGGACATCACCCACCATCAACTCTCCTAGAATCCCAAAAGTTGAACATATTACTTTATTTCCCCCCAGTTTTGGCAGTACCTTAATGTTGAGCGTCGCCTTAATCGGTTTAGTCACGACACCCCGTACCTTTACCAGTCAGACAGCATTAGAACGAGGCCTGACTGAATCCCTCCCCATCACCAGACTGCAACCCCAAGAATTTCGCAATACCACCAAACCAGAAAAGCGATCGCTCATCGAGTGGGTCCGCCTGTTAAATTTCAATCCAGAGCCTGACACATATATAGGTCAAAAAGTCAAGGTTCAAGGATTTGTAATTCACCCGCCCAAGGTATCAGAGCAATATATTTGGATCGGTCGTTTTATCATTACCTGCTGTGCCGCAGATGCCTATCCAGTCGGTTTGCCGGTAAAATTACCGATCGGTCAAAGCCGCACCGCATTTCCGCCAGACAGTTGGTTAGAAATAGAAGGAGAAGCGATCTCAGAAGAACTGCAAGGGAAACGCAAATTAACTATTCAGGCTGATTCCCTCAAATCAATTCCCGAACCAAAAAACCCTTATGATTATTAGACATCTCCCAACAGGGCTGTTAAGGGCTGGCAGGATGCCTACCCCACCAGAATTATGGGAGATGTCTATTAAATGTCGAACAGGTGACAGATTAAATTTGACCTTTGTGATTGTGGCATAACCCTCCCGCCCTCGGCGATGTCCAAATTAAGATGTTGTCAAGTCAGGTAAAACATTAGCCTCCGTATCCTGTAGGAGTTGCCAATAGCAAATGCAGCAACTAGACTCATGATGAGAAGATAAGTTTAAAGTTTATGTCATCAGAAAAAAAACTAGCTATCAAAGGCGCAATCTGGACTATCATCAGCTATGGAGGCAGTCAAATTCTCCGATTTGGCAGTAACCTCATCCTGACACGGCTGCTTTTGCCAGAACTATTTGGTCTTGTTGGTCTTGCTTATGTTTTCATCGTAGGTGTTCACCTATTTTCAGATATCGGTCTGGGGCCAAGTATCATCCAGAACAAGCGTGGAGACGATCCAGAATTTATCAACACCGCTTGGACAATGCAAATTATTCGCAGCTTTTTTGTGTGGTTGTGTTTAATGTTAGTCACTTGGCCTGTGGCTACTTTTTACCAAGAACCACGTCTGCTGTGGTTGATTCCAGTGATCGGTATCAACACCCTGATCGGAGGCTTCAACTCCACTTCCATATTCAGCCTCAACCGCAAAATGGCAGTCAAGGAAGTAGTAATTTTTGAATTTGGCACCCAGATAATTTCTACTATAGTGATGATTATCTGGGCTTTCTTAAATCCCAGCATCTGGGCGATTCTGGCTGGTGGTTTTAGTAGTACCTTAGTAGAGTTAATCTGGAGTCATTTTTTGATTCGCAATCAGCGTCACCGCTTCACTTGGGATCGAGAAGCAGTTAAAGAAATATTTTCTTATGGCAAATGGATATTTTTGTCTACACTTTTATTTTTTCTATGTTCTCAAGCCGATCGGCTAGTTCTAGGAAAAATCTTTTCTTTGACGATGTTGGGCATTTATGGCATTGCTTTCACCCTCGGTGATATGCCACGTCAAGTGATTATCGCCATTGGTGGCAAGGTGATTTTTCCCTCTATTTCCATGCTAGCAGAGTTGCCTCGCGAAGAATTGCGCGCCAAGATTCTTAAAAACCGTAACCTGATTCTGATCCCTCTAGCCATAGGTTTAGCATTCTTTGTCAGTTTTGGAGATCAAATAATTTTAATCCTGTACAGAAAAGAGTATATAGCAGCATCTTGGATGTTGCCTATTTTGGCTTTAGGAATTTGGCACACCACCCTCCACAATTTGATGAGTTCTTGTCTGTTAGCTATAGGCAAATCTCAGTACGGAGCTATGGGCAATTTTGCCACTTTCTTGAGTATCACTATTGGCATACCAGTCGGATATCATTTCCTGGGTTATTTAGGTGCTGTGATTGCTGTAGCTGTGGGCGATATTCCTACTTATTTAGTCATTACCTACGGTCTTTGGAAAGAAAAATTATTTTGTTTGGGGGAAGATGTTAAATTGACAGCATTGTTTTTAGGGGTACTAGCAACTATACTGTTTTGTAGATATCATTTTGGTGGTGGTTCACCGATCGACCATCTGTTACCGACGGATCTATCACCAGGTAAAGTATTTTAGTAAAACAAACGGAGAGAGTGTTAATTAACTTTTTAAGTGTGGGCAGAAATTTAGATAGGAAAGAGGAGAGAAAGATTAGTGAGTATTTTAAATAAAAAAATTAATCTTTCCTCGTTGAATGTAGGGCTATTTAAACAGCCGATCGACCGCACGGCAATCATCTTGATGCTAGGACTGAGCCTGTTAATTGGACTGTTGCTGCTGTCGGGCGATCGCACCGCACCGCGAGTCCGAGAATTTAGCTGGCAAAACCAACAAATCGGGGCGGCAGATACGGGATTTATCCTCACATTCTTTCGCCCCATGAATCACTCCAGCGTCGAAGAAAACTTAAAAATAGAACCACCTCTCCCCGGCAAATTTAGCTGGGCTGGAAGGCGCATGGCTTACACCCTCAAAAACCCCGCACCCTACGGCGTTACCTACACATTAAAACTCGCAGGAGCCACGGACAAATACGGAGGAGAAAACAACCAAAATCCAGGCAGGCAAATTCAACCATTTAGCGCTTCCTTTCGCAGTCGCGATCGCGCTTTTGCTTACATCGGCGTCAAAGGCGAAGCAGAAAGCAGATTAATGTTAGTCAATCTCTCAAGCACCGACCCGAAACCTATAGCCCTAACTCCCAAAGATTTAGTCGTCACCGATTTTAAACCCTATCCTAATAGCGATCGCATCTTATTCTTAGCAACAGATCGATCGCAAGTCAAATCAGGCTCCACCCTAAGCCAAGAACTATTCACTGTTACCACCGGCCTCAATCCCCAATCGGGAGGGGAAGTCTCCCCACCGCAGCCAGCAGGTAGAATCGACAAACTATTAGATGCCAAAGATTATCAGAACCTCAAATTCGACCTCTCAGCCGACGGCAAAACCATAGTTATTGCCCGCGTCAACCGCCGTAATCCCGCAGATTTTAGTCCTTGGATTTTAGAAGAAAAAATGCCACCTCGACCCTTGGAAAATCAACAAGGTGGTGATTTTATGATTCGGCCCGACAACAAATCGATGGTAATATCTCAAAAACAAGGATTAGCCATCGTCCCCCTCAAACCGCAAGCAGAACCCGTAGAATTCTTGCCCAAATACGAACAGGTATTAGGCATGGCTCGCGACAACTCCGCCGCAGCCTATGTTAAATACAACACCGACTTTACCCGATCGCTTTTCATCTTAGACAACCAAGGCGTAGAACAAGAAATATTGCGAATTCCCGGCAGCATTATCACCGTCCATTTCGACCCCCGCAAAGACAAAGACAATCAATTCCAGCGCCTATACTGCCTTTTATCCCAACGTCTAAAAACAGAAGACTACAAAGAACAGCCTTTCATTGCCGCCATCGACCTCAAAAAAGACGGAACTCGTCTGATAGGAACCATCAAACCCCTGCTAATTTTACCCAACCAATTAGATACCCAAATCAGTTTATCTCCCGACGGACTGGCATTACTTTTTGACCAATCAGTCACATCAGCACAACCCTTAACACCAACCAGTCCTCGCAATGATAGCGGACAGTCGATCGCCAGCAGTCGCCTTTGGCTGCTACCCTTAATAGAAATACCTCCCGACGTTTCTCAACCCAAAGTGCAGCCCGAAGAACTGCCTTTTGCGGGCTATCACCCCCGCTGGCTACCCTAAACTAATTTAAAATTGGAACCCACCCCGCCGGCAAATCGAAAATCTCAAATTGAAAATTGAAAATCGAAAATCGAAAATCCTATGACTCCCGAAGAAATTACCCATACCCTCAAAGATTTATTTGGTGAAAGTGTGGAGATGGCTGCCGCCACTTCTTGGCAAGTAGAAACGCCCCAGTTTCGCCTGCTAGTGCTGCTTTCAGAAGACAGCAGTTGGCTGCGGATTTTGATCCCCATCGCCGATGCCACATCCACTCAAAAATTTTTCGATAAACTGCTAGAAGCTAACTTTGACAACACCCTCGAAACTCGTTACGCAGTACATCAAAATATCTTGTGGGGAGTATTTCAGCACAACTTGACTACTCTGGCCACTGGCGATTTCTCCGCCGCCGTAGCCAGACTGCTGGCTCTACAACAGCGCGGTTTGTCAGACTTTTTCGACGACTTGATCGAAACCCGTATCCGTCAAATCATCAAAGCTGCCAAGATTCAGGGACAGTCTGTGGAAACTACCCTTCAGACTTTAGACCGTTTTTACGCCGAAGGCTTGATGGGGGAAATGGAACTCGGACCAGAGTCTCGCCAACAGACTCTCGCAGCTTGGCGGTATCAATTAGAACGTCTATGGCCAGAAGTAGAACCGCAATCCTGAAGCAATTTCCTCTCTGGCCTCGAATTCTCCCTAGAGAAACTGCACAGTTAACCCTCATTTTTAATCAGCCCCCAGAGGTATCTGCGGGCAAAAGGCCCCCTCCCAAATTCCCAATAGAAATACTCTACCAGTACCCAGAAGATTGTATAAAAAATAACAGTAACCAGTGTATAAAAATTTAAGATTTTAGCAAAATACGCGATCTTAGGGTATTTTATGGTAAAAAGTTTATATTAAACATCTGTAAGTTCCACAACAGCTTTTATCCCTTAACATTGATTTAGAAACAATATTTTTAGCAGACAATGCTGACCCGATCGGGCTTTCCGATAGGGTGCTGTTGCAAATTACTTGATGGGAATGGAGAATGGGGAAGAGGAGAATCGGTAACAAAAAAGTTTTGAGATGGCCACTGTCCTTCGCGAACAACGCTCTGGAAGTGAGTAATGTTTAAGTTAAAGAGTAGCAAATTCACGCCCTCGATACTTAAAAATCCCAACTACTGACTTGCTTACCAATGACTCATCACCAGTTAACTATGACTAATTAAGTATGAATGACCAGCAACTTTAGTTATCTATCAATAAAATATTTAACAGAGGTTTCATCAATGTTTGCTTTGCATGAGTTTAACTCGGAGTTATCAGTGTTGCATATACCTGAAATTTGTACTTGGAACCTCTCTTTAGAATCTACCCTCCTAGACCTGCCTCTGTACAACTGCCAAATTGAATTAACTCAACAGGCAAAAGAAGTGGCCCAGGCTTTTGACAAAAAACCATTACTTCCAGGCGTTATTTTGACGGATCGGGGTAAATTTGTCGGCATCATTTCCCGAAGGCTATTTTTTGAAAGAGTCAACCGGCGCTACGGTATAGAAATGTTCTTTAAACGACCAATAGAGGTTTTATATCGTTTTTCTAGGAAAGATATGCTCATAGTATCAGGTACTAAATTAATAGTAGAAGCAGCCGAGGAATCGCTCTACAGACCAGCCGAATTAGTTTACGATCCCATAGTAGTCGAAGTAGCCCCTGAGACCTACTGGCTGTTAGACGTACAACAGTTAATGGTGGCTCAGTCAAAGATTCACCAATTAACCAATAAATTGCTCCAAAAGCAAACAGAATCCAAGTTGATTCAAACAGAAAAGATGGCAAGTTTGGGAAATATTATCGCAGGGGTAGCTCACGAAATTAGGAATCCCCTCAACTGTATTTGGGGAAATTTAAATTTTCTGCTGTCTTATTTTGAAGATTTGCTAGAACTAATGTCAGCTTACGAAGAAGAATTTTCCGAACCATCTCCTGTAATTGCAGCTATCAAAGAAAGGATAGAATTTGATTTTTTACGAGAAGATTTGCCAGCCACCCTAGAAGGTATGAAATTTGGGGCTGAACAATTGCTCAAAATTGTTAACAGTCTGCACAACTTCTCTCACATGGACGAAAGTAAGCCCTTTAGTACAGACATCCATGAGTGCATAGAAAATACACTTTTAATCCTAAAAAATAGATTGAAACAAAGCACAGAAGTGGTAAAAAATTACGGAGACCTGCCACTGATAAAATGCTATTCTGGTCAATTAAGTCAGGTATTTTTAAATTTGTTAATCAACGCTCTAGATGCCTTGGCAGAGCGGGCGGGCGATCGCGAAATGAGCGCACAGTACCCACAAAATTGGTATCCCCGCATCGAAATTACCACCAAAGTAGTAGAAGTCGATGACAGGAAATGGGCCGCAATTATCATTACCGATAACGGCCCAGGCATTCCCCCAGAAATTCAGGAGCAAATATTTGAGACCTTTTTTACCACCAAACCAGTAGGTAAAGGAACCGGGATGGGGCTGGCTATCTGTCATCAAATCATCACAGAAAAGCACGCGGGTAAACTAAATTTGCGATCGCAACCGGCACCCAACACCGAATTCGAGATCCTGTTACCTATAGTTCAGACCGGCGATCAAAAGGCACTATAAAGACTTTTGTGTACATACTTGATATCGCAGACAGTCTAGCTAGCATAAAAAGTCTTCTCAAACCAAGGCAAGCACTTAGCACCAGAACCTAGCCAGATGGTAACATCGAAACCATGAGAACAACCAGACCTACTCAAAAAAAAATCCCCAATTTTGCTGTTTAGGTGAAATGATAGACTATGTTAGTACCACCCGATCGTTTTCACAGTCAGGGTATTCCGGTAACTCAAAGCGATCGTGGCAAATACATTCAGATCTAAAATACTTGGTCCTTTGCTCTCCGAAGGCAGCCATCAAGACCTTTCGCTAGAGTCTACTCTCCGGGACTTGCCCCTGTATCAATTTCAGGTAAAATCTAGCTGCTTGGGCGCTCCTGTCGCCGAAATGTTTGAAAAACACCCCCTATTACCGGGAGTAGTTTTGGTAGAAGCAGGAGAATTTGTGGGCATGATATCGCGCAGGCTGCTGCTCGAATACCTGCTCAAACCCCAAGGTACGGAGCTATTTTTGCGCCTACCACTAAAAACTCTCTACAGTTATGCTCGCGTCGAGATGTCTGTGCTCAGGGAGAGTACAACCATCTTAACCGCAGCCCCGCAAGCTCTGCGTCGATCGCCCGAATTGCAATCAGATCCCATCGTCGTGCAAATCGACTCCCAATCCTATAGGCTGCTAGACTCCCACACACTCAACATCGCCTACTGGCAAATTCGTGGCATAGAAACTCAAGTGCGCTACGAAAGAGCCCAAGCGCAAATGATTCAAAGCGAAAAAATGGCTAGTTTGGGGCGTTTAGTCAACGGAGTAGCCCACGAAATTTTAGATCCCGTAGGGTTTATTTGGGGCAATTTAACCTACATAAGTGATTACAGCAAAAACTTGATCGAGTTGCTATCAGTTTACGATGCCCACTGTACGGAGCCTCCGCCAGAAATCGCCAGACTAAAAGAAGAGATAGACTATGACTTTTTGCAAAACGATTTCCTCAGCACCGTTGGCAGCATCAAAGCCGGAGCCGAACGTTTGAGCAAATTAGCCACCAGCTTGCAAAACTTCTGCCACATAGATGACGTGTATCCCAAACCCGCAGACTTGCACTCAAATATTGATAGCATTCTGTTGCTGCTAAAAAGCCGCTTGAGCAGCGAAATTCAAGTAATAAAAAACTACGGATACCTACCCCCCGTACCCTGCTATGCAGGAGAACTAAACCAAGTATTTATCAATATCTTGACTAACGCCATCAATAGTTTAATTAACGAAGCTGTCGGTCAAGAATTAGCAAAAGAATTCAGAGGAAAGGGATTGAAAAATTTCACTCGCAAACCTCAAATTGAAATCGCCACTCAAGTTTGCAGCCCCGAACCGCCCATCGACCCGGAGCGACCCAACCTGCGCTGGGTTTCAATCCGCATCAAAGATAACGGACCCGGAATGTCTGTGATGAAATACCAAAAAATTTTACATTCATTTTCAGCCGAAAAACGAGTCCTCAAAGAAACAAGTTTGGCAGTTAGCTATCAAATCATCACAGGCAAACATGGCGGCATCTTCAGAATGCAATCGGAGTTAGGAATGGGCACAGAATTTGAAATTTGGTTGCCATTGATATAAACAAGTCCGTTGTCCATTGTCAAAAATGCCTGATGCCCAATGAATAATTCCGATGAAGAGAGGAATTGATATCAGGGGGGGGTATCCCGATCCCCCATGTCTAAATGAGTGCCACACATTTTGCAGAATTTAGCATTAGCATCATGTACCGACCAACCGCAACCTTGACAAACACTATCTACTTGATTAGCAGTTTTAACTAATTGTTTAATCAAATCCCCCAACTGCCAAGGAATCAGGGCAATGCCCGTAACTATCATCAAAATAGTCAAAAAGCGCCCCGCTTCCGAAATCGGAATCACATCACCAAATCCCACCGTTGTCATCGTCACAACGGAAAAATAAACCGCATCCAAAAAAGTGCCAAAACCTTCAGGATTTACCGGATGTTCGACTTGATAAATTAAACCCGAATAAACTAAAATTATGGCGAGCAAAGTAAAAATTATCCGGGAAAAAATCGCACTATCTTCGCTAGTAATCCGAACCACAGAATTTCTCAATTCCAGAAAGCGGATGAGTCTAAGAATTCTAAACCAACGGAAAATACGGATAAAACTGACATTGACAAATCCCAATAAAAATGGTAAGATTGCGAGCAAATCGACGATAGAAAAAAAACTCAAAATAAATTTTAATTTATGGTCAGCGCACCACAGCCGCACTAAATACTCAACTACAAAAAAAACTAACAATACTAGATCGAGAGTTTGCAATTTAAATCTCACAGGCTCCGCCAGGGGGTAAGTTTCGGCGATGAAGCTGGCGGAAGATAGGAGAATAAGTCCGGTAAGAGTTAAATTGACGGTTTTGCCAATTGGGGTTTCGATATCTTCGAGATAAAAGCCTATTTGCTTTCTAGTTAACATAGATGGGATAATTAATACCATTTGTGAGGTAAGGAAATTATCGCATATGAGCATCGAATTAACTAAGGGTGAAAGGTTCAATCTTTCTCAGGAAGTTCCTAATTTCAATAAATTGGCGATCGCCCTAGGTTGGCAAGTCAGCCAGACAGCACAAAATTGCGACATTGACGCATCTGTTTTTATGTTAGCAGCAGATGGTCGAATTCCCGATGAAAAGTATTTTGTATTTTACAATAATTTGACATCGCCAGACGGTGCGGTGCGACATTCAGAAGACAGCGCAACTGGACAAATTGAGGGAGATGATGAGACGGTTTATGTGGATTTGAGTAAAATCAATTCTGGGATTCAAGAAATTGTGTTTGTGGTGACGATTCACGAGGGACAGGAAAAGCATCAAAGTTTTAGTCAAGTTACAAATGCTTTTATCCGGCTTTACAATTCCGAGACTGGAAATGAATTGGTTCGGTATAATTTGAATCAGATATTTTCGCAAGAAACGGCTTTGGAATTTGGACGTTTGTATAGGAAGAATGGCGACTGGAGGTTTCAGGCGGTGGGACAAGGATATAATGCTGGGCTGCAAAGTTTTGTGGATAAGTATTATGTTGAGAATGCGGTTACGCAGGGGGCGAATGCTGGTGGGAAGGTTGATGATGCTGAGGTTTTGAGGCAGTTTAGCGATCGGGTGGATCGGTTATTGCGGGAAGAATCTGTATCTAGCAAAGCGGTAGAATCGCCGATCGTTACTCCTGTGAATGCTAAGATTGACGATCGAGAACTAGCTACCAGCACTGAGGAATTCTGGAAGCGATATAACGCAGGTGAAAGAGACTTTACTGGCTGCAATTTATTCGGATTAGATTTGAGTGGAAAAACTTTGGTAGCTGATGTCATTTTGTCAGAAGCAAATTTGACAGAAGCAAACCTAACTGGTGCTACTTTAAAAAAAGTAAATCTATTTGAAGCTAATCTGCAAAGGTCAAATTTAAGTTTAACAAATCTGCAAGAAGCTGATTTGATAGGAGCTAATTTAAGCAGTGCCAACCTAACCAAGGCTAAATTGGAGTATGCAAAACTGATTCAATCGAATTTCCATCAAGCCATATTAAGCGATGCAAACTTCACAGGAGCAAACCTGACAGGGGCAAATCTTAGTGGAGCAAACTTAACAGGGGCAAATTTCAGTGGAGCAAATTTAACCGCCACTAATCTAAATAATGCTAACCTAACTTCGGCTAATCTCAATAGTGCTAATTTGGCAGCAGCAGATTTAAGTCAAGCAAATCTTAACAGTGCCAGCCTAATTGCTACTAATCTGACAGGCGTTAAATTGACAGGTGTAAGTTTGGCGGGAGTAGACTTTATGAAAGTTAACTTGAAGGTTGCTAACCTCACAGGTGTAAGTTTTGTTGGAGCTAACTTGAAGAGAGCTAACCTCAGAGAACTCGACCTAAGAGGTGTTAATCTTATAGGAGTAAGTTTGGTTGGAGTAAACCTCGATCTCGTTAACTTGAGCGGGCAAAACTTAAGCGGGTTCAATCTCTGCGGAACTAGCTTGATCTGCGTCAATTTGAGTGAAGCAAATCTAACTTCAGCAGACTTGCGCGGGGCAAACTTGATGATGGCAAACCTAGAAAAAGCTAACCTGAAGGAGGCTAAACTGGCTGGAGCAAATATGGCTGGAGCAAATATGGATCGGGCAAAACTCACAGGTGCAATTATGCCAGACGGCACAATTCACGAATGAATTAATGTTTGTAGTCACAAATTGACTCCTTAGCAATGGAAGGAGTAGGGCGTGTTTTCTTAACCCGGAGATCCCCCCTAGCCCCCCTTAACAAGGGGGGGACAAGAGCATTCAAATTCCCTTAGCAATGGAAGGAATAGGGTGTGTTTTTAAACCCGGAGATCCCCCCTAGCCCCCCTTAATAAGGGGGGGACAAGAGAATTCAAATTCCCTCAGCAATGGAAGGAGTAGGGCGTGTTTTCTTGACCCGGAGATCCCCCCTAGCCCCCCTTAACAAGGGGGGGACAAGAGAATTCAAATTCCCTCAGCAATGGAAGGCCTAGGGCGTGTTTTTTAACCCGGAGATCCCCCCTAGCCCCCCTTAATAAGGGGGGGACAAGAGCATTCTCAAAGTCCCCCTTCCCCCCTTGGGGGGGGCAGGGGGGGGTGGGGATTTAGGGGGATCTAGACTTCGATACAAATGAGAGAGACAGAGGGTTTTAGTCTTAAGTTGATATCAATGGTGAGATGTGCATCGCCCTAGAAATAGATTATGATTAGTGTGAAATGTCAAATACATAGATTTTCGATGAATGAATCTGACACGGAAATTATAGAATCTACCCTGAGATGGATGACGGAGTTTGTCGAGTTACCACATCCAGTTTTCGGCGATTTACCCGTTTGTCCCTTTACTAAAACAGCACGCTTGGCCAATCAAATTTTATTCAAAATAAAACCGTTTTCAACGCTGACTGAGTTCGATCGCAATTCTGCCATAATGCAATCGATTTATGAATTTTACAATTCCGATTTTGAAATAATGTTAGTCATTAATCCTGAAAAAACAGCAATTAGTGCACCGCAAACTCAAGCATTAATAGAAAAACTCAATAATAATATTTCAGAGCTGGGTTTGCTGGCTTTTCACGTTCATCCCGATGAAGATTTTAATATTGACGGGCTTCATACTAGGAGGGCACCGTATCCGGGTTTCACCGTTCAAGCAAATTCTCAGCTTAAGCCAGTTTCTGATTCTTTACTGAAAACTGAATATTATAGAAATTGGACGGCCCAACAACTCAAATATTTCGGGATTCCGAGAAATTGACGATCGCCCGTTCTCCCCGCGCCTCTGGAAGCAACTACAATAAGTTCAGCAAAAAATCTTTACAGATTAAGAACTTATGCAGCTCAAGTCCACAACCCGCCATATTCGCATATATACCGCCATCCTGGAAGATAACGAACTTGTACCCAGCAACGATCTGTTGACACTGGACATTGACCCAGACAACGAACTGAACTGGAATGATGAGTCGGTTAAACAGGTGTATGCCAAATTCGATGAACTTGTAGATTCCTATGAAGGCGAGGATTTGACGGAATACAACCTCCGTCGCATCGGCTCGGAATTGGAGCATTTGGTGCGATCGCTCTTACAGAAAGGCCAAATCAGCTATAACCTCAACAGCCGTGCTGTCAACTACAGCATGGGAGTTCCCCAAGTGGATGCGAAAATTCACCTGTAAGGGCGTAAGAGCTATCTAGACTGCGATCGCCACTAGATGGGGAGATGGGGAGAAGGGGGGAAAATCTGCTTTTATTCTTCTGGCTTCTGGCTTCTGGCTTCTGGCTTCTCCTCGATCTCCTCAGCTTCAACTGAACCATTTAGCTGGCCCTTGCGCTGCAAAAACTGTTTCACCGCCACCTGGCGGTTGGCCATGAAGTTACCCCAAGCACCGGGAAATACGCGATCGAGGGTTTCCACCAGCGCCCAAACCTCAAGATTCATCACTTTGTAGTAATGACCGTGGGAATGCTTAATCCGAGTTAGCATTTCGTCAACTTCGACCGCAGCAGGAAGTTTTGGGTCTGGAAAATTTTCAGGAACAGGGCTGGATTCCTCTAGGGGCATGGATAGATACTCAACTGCTTGGAGAGGCTTGTCAAATTAAACTTTAGTTGATTAATGACTCCATGTTATCAACAATCGCCTGAAAACCCGATCGACTAAAGTCCAAGTTTCAAAGGTAGTTGCAGGATAAATCCTGCTTGGATTTACCGATGGTGCCAAATGATGTTAACACAGTGTTTTGGCGTGGTAAAATACCACTTGTCAGTACAAGACATTAAAACTTACCCTCCAACTGGGGGAAAGTGAAGACCGAGGAGCCCAGTTGCAAGACTAGGACAGCAAACCGCCTTTTTTGGTAACAGGATTGCGCCCGGAAACCCTAGCAATAGGGATATTAAGGCAACAAAGTCTTAAAATCCCCGCGTATGCGAGACCGGGGAGTGTAAAATAATCGCCACGTATTAACCCGTCGAGGTTCAAGCGCTAAAATAGTTCAGATCAGCACTGGGCCCAAAGGCGTCTAGGAACCCTTATGCAAAACTCTGTGCCAAAAAACTACTTATGGGCTTTAGGTGAAGGGATAAAAGCTTGTAAACCGGGCGATCTAATCGCCGGTCGCTACTTGCTTAAGCGCGAGCGACTTCTGGTAGATACTCAACCTGAACAGTTGCCGGAACTTCCCGAAGACATTCCAAACTTTATAACTCCTTATCTGAGACTGTTTGCCTATCAACTGCACGTACCCCAAGTATATGGGATGGTATCGTCCAAGGTGAGTAAGCTGTCGGGGGATATCTGGCTGCTGGAAAACGCGCCAATTCAGAAGGTCAGCGAATCCTTGATGCCGGAATTGACGGACTCGTGGAGAGGGGCCTCGGCCATGCGTCAGCTTAATTGGCTGTGGCAAATTGCCCAACTTTGGCAGCCCTGTATTACTCAGGGCGTGGCTGCGACGCTGTTAACTCCCGAATTGCTAAGGGTGGAAGGGCCTGTGGTGCGGTTTCTGGAGTTACAGCCCGATCGCAAACCACCTAATTTGTCGGAGTTGGGAAAATTGTGGCAGCAGTGGCTGGATGAGGCTCACCCGGCAATCCTCAATTTTTTGGGGGAACTTTGCCGACAAATGATCGCCCGTCAGATTCGCAACGGCGAACAACTCGTGGCTCAGTTGGATAAGGCTCTGCTAATTTGTGGCAAATGGTACGATCGCACGGTGGAGATTGCCACCGGCACTGATGTGGGGCGATCGCGGGCCCACAACGAAGATGCTTGTCATCCTCCCAGCGGTACCGTACTGTCGGTGATGCCGGGATCGGAAGCTTGCGCGATCGTCTGCGATGGTATTGGCGGACAAGATGGCGGGGAAGTTGCTTCGGAATTGGCAATTTCTGTACTCCGAAAAAAGTTGCAGCAAGTTGTCCTCCACAAGGATATTTACGAGCCACTGACTCTGATTTCCAAGCTGGAACGAGCTGCTTGTGCTGCTAATGACGAAATAGCCGATCGTAACGACAGCGAACACCGCCAGGGCCGCCAGCGCATGGGAACTACCCTAGTGATGGGTTTAGCCCACGTCCACGAACTTTATGTCGCCCACGTCGGAGACAGTCGGGCTTATTTGATTACTCGCGCTGGCTGCTATCAAGTTACTCTCGATGACGATGTGGCTTGTCGCGAGGTGCGTTTGGGCTACGCGCTGTACCGGGACGCTTTGGAACAGGTGGCTGCTGGTGCTCTGATTCAAGCTTTGGGAATTACTTCTTCCAACACTCTCCACCCTAGCGTGCAGCGTTTGGTGGTGGATGAGGACTGTGTTTTGCTATTGTGTTCCGATGGTTTGAGCGATAAAGACCGGGTTGAGGAATGCTGGGAAACGGAGATTTTGCCGATTCTTGACGGTAGCATTAGTGTCGCCTCGGCGCGCGATCGATTGATCGATATTGCTAATACTCGCAATGGTCATGATAACGTCACCATCGGCTTAATTCACTGTCAGGCACATTTGAAAGACAATACTTTTACAGAACTGTCCATTGCAGTTTTAGAACCGTCGCGGGAACCCATTCCTGACAGCGAAGATGTACCCACGGATTTGAACGATCGCACCAATACGGGTGAGGGTAATTCTCAATTAAAAACTGAGTTTGTACAGCTACCACAAAAAAGCAAAAGTCTATTCTCGCTGTTGCTGAAAATAGTATTGTTATTAGGTTTGGGGGGAGTATTTGCTTATTTTTTCATCCCTCCGGTAGGTCGGGCGATCGATGCTGCCGGGGAATCAATGTTTGGGAAACGTGGTGTAATTAATACTAAAAGCAGTCCATCACCAACGGCAACACCCCTACCCGATCCGATTCAAGCTTTAGAACAAGGCTCGTTTATAGAAATTAAAAATTCTGCCGTTTCGGGAACCGAGGGCGATCGCTTGTATTTGCTAAAAAAAATCGGTGATGAGCTAAAAGGAACAGTCCCTGCCGGTAGCGTTTTGCAGGTAACAAACAAACAGCTTGCACCTGCCGGTAATTGGCTGGAATTGAAAGTTTGCTCGATTCCTGAAGTAGTAGCATCTAATTCTCCCAAACCAAAATCAATTAAAGATTTTTCGCGAGTTTTTAAACCAGAAACTAATCCTTCACCTGTTGTTTCTACTCCATCGCCTTCCCCCACTGTTAAACCAACTGTGGCAGTCCAAATCCCTAAGCTGCAACCGGGGGAAGTGGGATGGATTCAAGAAAAAGATGCCCTGTCTCAGGTAGTCTCTAACCCAGCCTTAAACTCCAATCAACAGGGAAAATGTCTGGATGCTGATGCCACCAATCCCAATGGTAATTAAAGTATCAATACTAGATGCTGTCTCAAGAATTAGAGTAAGTTTTGTAAATAGGAAGATGCAGTTTGCTAAAGATAGAGTAATTTAAGGCAGACACAGACCTCAAATAAAATTTGGGGACCCTCAACCCAAAGATTCAACAGTCTCTTGATTTGATCTCAAACTATGACGAAAATCACAGATTATTTCCAGGGAGTTTATGCGGTAAATCTCCCTGAGAGGACAGATAGACGCAAACTCATAGTCAAGGAATTAGAGGTTGCAGGAATGCCCCTGAAACCCCATCAGGTTGAAATATTTCCTGCAATCCGCCCCGACGATGCAGGAGGTTTCCCCAGTATTGGGGCGAGGGGATGCTTTTCTAGTCATGTGGCTATCCTCAAGCGGGCAAAACAGGAGGGTTTGAGCAGTATCCTGATTGTCGAAGACGACTTAGAAATTTCACCAGATTTCAGCACAGAGCAAGCTGCCATCGTCGAACAACTGCGTCAGCAAGATTGGGATTTCGTATACTTCGGACACGTCGCAAAGGTTGGAGAAAAGTCTCCTGTCCCCCTGGTACCCTTTTCTGAGGCGGTGATGACTACTCATTTTTACGGTGTAAACGGCAGGATTTTCGATCGCCTCTTGGGTTTTCTCGAACAAGTGCAACAGCGACCTCCTGGACATCCCGACGGTGGTCCGATGCACCTCGATGGAGCTTATTCTACTTTCCGGGCTCAAAATCCCGATGTTGTGACTTTGATTGCTTCTCCCAACCTGGGGTGGCAAAAGAGTTCCCGTAGTGACATCTATCCTAATCCGTGGTTTGACCGTGTACCGGGGATCAGGGAATTGGTAGCAGCAGCAAGAACAGGCAAAACATGGCTGAAGCGTCGTCTTTCTCGTTAGTAGAATTAGACTTGAAAATAGTTAGATTCTCTCCAATCTTTGCACACAATAGGCATCTACAATAATTGTGGAACAGGCATCTTGCCTGTTCAAAGCTTGCTTTTATGAGAGTTTTAATAGCCAGAAAAACAATTAAGTAATATCAATTCCGGTTGTATCGGAATGATTTAACCGCGAAGGCGCGAAGTACGCGAAGGAAGAGAAGAGAGAGTTTAATACAGGACGATGAAGAGAGGATTTTATATAAGTCACTCTAATGCTATAAAAAGCTAGCTGTTAAAACCCCGACTTAGTAAACAAGTCGGGGTCAAAGAGGTCTAACCTAATTTCTTAGATACTTCTGCAAGTTTTGTCACCATTTGTGATACTGCTTTATCCACAGCGGCGCTCAAAAGTGAATCCTCATTGCTGCTGCTGGAATTGCCTCCGATACCCCTGATCGAGATACTAGAATCGCTTTGATCTGCCTCTCCTACTGCTTTGGCGGTGGCCAGAATATTTCCCGAAGCAGTACCAATTAACCGTGCATCAATTTGAACTATGGCTTTGGTTTTGGAAGAACCACCGCCGATTCCCATAAAACTGCCGCCACCGGATTGTTTGTCAACATTAAACTTGGTAATAGTGCCGATGAGCACGGCATCAACTCCTAATTGTTTGCCAACTTCTGCTGCGGTGCCGGCATCCATTGTACCGCTACGATTTTGCTGTTTGAGCACTTGTTCGAGTTTGCTGCGATCGACTACAGTATAAGTCCCATTGTTCACCAGTTCATTGATTAGCAGTTCGCTGATGCCTTTGGCCGCGCCTACTCCTCTGTAGGAGCTATAGTAACTGTTGGTGGTGCCGTAGTCGAAGTCCATGACGACGAGACGCTTTTTGGCAGTAGCTTGGGCTGTTTGGATAGTGGTGGCTTGGGTAGTGGCGGGCGTGGCGATCGCACTTACACAAAGGCCAGCTAGCATGAGGCTAGCGAGAGAAATGCTGGTCAAGCGAGACATCGGGGTGATTTTCATAAATTCTTCTCACAGTTGTTTTGTGCCGACTCTAGAATAGTTCACAGAACAGGTCGATGTCAGTCAATTTGAGATTCTAGCTTTCAGCCTGCATAAAACCCATCAACCAATTAGCCATCGTCGCCCTTCGAGTCTGTCTCGGTCCGAATTCCCCAATTTTATAGCCTTGAAAGCCCAATTTTTCCTTCAATAACTGCTTGTTTTCTGGAAGGATCGATCGAGTCAATTTCACCGTTGCGGGTCTAGAATCGATAAAATCCGGCGGTTGTGGATACTCTGTGCGCCACTCCTCGGCCACATTTTCACTGTTCCACAGCCCAGTCTCTGCATCCCAACCGTAGCCTAAATATTGCCAAACTAAGCGATTGACAGCAGCATCGTCGATTTCTTCGTTGAGGATAGCCCAAATAGTTTCGTTATTCAGAGGTGGCAATTCAGACATATAGCAATCCTAAATCATTTGTGAATGTCTTACTCCCTCCCCTTACTAAGGGGAGGGTTGGGGTGGGGTAACAAGATTTACGACTCCTGCAAGGATTTCTATATCTAAACAAGGAAGATGGAAGAAGGAAGATGGAAGAAGCTGCTTGTGGGGTGGGCGAATAGCCCGCCCACCCCACCAAAAATCAATTGTCGAAAATTCCGTCTTTCTGCGCCATAGACAACATCAAATCAATCACGCGACAAGAATAACCCCACTCATTGTCATACCAAGAAATGACTTTGAAAAACTTAGAATTCAGTTCAATTCCTGCACCAGCATCGAAAATACTCGATCGCCCATCTCCCTGAAAATCCGTCGAAACCACCGCATCTTCAGTATAGCCGAGAATACCTTTTAGTTCGCCCTCCGCAGCTTTTTTCATAGCTTCACAAATTTCTTTATAGCTAGTTTCCTTCGCCGTTTTGAAAGTAAGATCCACTACAGACACATCTGGAGTTGGGACGCGCAAAGCCATCCCCGTCAGTTTTCCTTTCAATTCTGGCAATACCAAAGTAACAGCTTTCGCCGCACCGGTAGAAGATGGAATAATATTTTGACCCGCACCTCTTCCTCCCCGCCAATCTTTGATGCTGGGTCCGTCTACTGTGGGTTGAGTAGCTGTCATCGCATGAACTGTAGTCATTAAACCTTCTTCTAAACCGAAGTTATCATTGATAACTTTGGCAATTGGTGCTAGACAGTTTGTAGTGCAGCTAGCATTAGAAACAACAGTATCTTTTGTCGGATCGAACTTGTGGTGGTTGACACCTACTAGAAAAGTTGCAACTTTTTCAGGATCTTTGGTTGGTGCTGAAAGTATTACTCGTTTTGCTCCCGCAGTCAAGTGTTTTGATGCGCCGGCAAAATCGGTAAACAATCCGGTAGACTCTACAACATAATCTGCATTCGTGTCACCCCAAGGCAATTCAGCGGGATTTCTGATTGACGTACAGGGGATAAATTTTCCGTCAACAATAATGCCGTCTGGTTTGGCTTCAACTTCGCCGTCGTAAATGCCATGGGTGGAGTCGTATTTGAAAAGGTAAGCGAGGTTGTCTGGTGGAACTAAGTCATTAATACCGACAAATTCGATATTGGGGTTTTTGATGCCGGCGCGCATCACTAGCCGTCCAATACGACCAAATCCGTTGATACCAACTTTTAGGGTAGCCATGATTTAAACTCCTCTGCAAAATATCGCTATCTCGATCGCAACTTGTGCGTTAAAACTTACCACGGCAATCCCTTGGTGCAACTTAATCTTTTTTATATCTTAAGAATTTGGTAATTGGTAATGACAACAGTCAACAGTCAACAGTCAACAGTCAACAGACTACTGACTACTGACTACTGACTTCCTACCCAACACACCTAGTAATTAGCAATTCCACCGCATCCGAAATAAAGCACGACCCACCAAACTTATTCAGAACTGGTCTAATGTTTTCTGCGACTGCTGATACTTGATCGGGAGAACAAAAAGCCAGCACATAAATGTTATCCAGGGTCGTCATTGAGGAATCGCGGGAAACATGATCCCTGGTGCTTTTTCCAGCAACATCACGAATCACCGAATAACCAGGCACTCCTGCCTTATCTAAGCCATCTAAAATCTTTCCCAGCTCAACTGAATGAGCTATGATTTCTATTCTTTTAACTGAATCCATCATCTCACCTCCAAAATATATTGATTACATATAGATACATGGGAATACCTACAATGATATTAAACGGAAACGTCACTGCTAAAGCCGTTGAAATATAAAGACTTGGGTTAGCTTCGGGAACAGTTAGCCGCATGGCTGCTGGAACTGCTATATAAGAAGCACTGGCGCACAATACCGAAAACAGCAAAGCATCTCCTTGTGGCATTCCAATTAATTTCGCTATTAGCAAACCAATTACTGCATTTACTATAGGAATTAGGATGGCAAAACCGATCAGAAAAATTCCTGCTTCTTGCAAATCTTTAATTCTGCTGGCGGCGACGAGTCCCATGTCCAACAAGAAAAAAGTCAGAACGCCGTAAAACAAATCTTGGGTAAAAGGACTCAGCACTTGCCAACCATGTTCTCCTGTCAGTATACCCATAATTAGGCTACCAATGAGCAGAAATACAGAGCTATTCAGGAAGGATTCTTGCAGCACTTCTGGCCAAACTATTTCGCGTTTTCCTTCTTCCCCGCCGAAGACGCTAACGAGAATTAGACCGACGATAATTGCTGGGGATTCCATTAATGCTAGGGCTGCTACCATGTAGCCGTTAAAGTCAATTCCCAGTTCTTTGAGGAAAGAAGTGGCGGTGATAAATGTTACCGCACTGATGGAACCATAGGTAGCTGCTATCGCAGCAGAATTGTAAGAATCTAGTTTGATTCTCAGTATAAAGAAAGTATAAACGGGTACAAGTGCTGACATCAACATCGCTGCGAGAATTGTCAGTGCAACTTGCTGGTCGATGCCACTTTTTGCCAGTTCAACTCCGCCCTTAAATCCGATCGCAAACAGTAAGTACAATGAAAACAATTTGGGGATTGGTGCTGGAATTTCTAAATCAGATTTGAGAAAAACTGCCAGCAGTCCCATAAAAAAAGCTAATACGGGCGGATTTAAGATATTTGATGATACGAGACTTAAATCCACGATCGGTTACTCCCATGTCTGATTTTTTATCTTACTTCACAGGTAATTGTGACACGAGAATGGATCGATCGGGCGATCGATCTTATTTTTTGTGACTATGGAACTGTTGAACCCAAACCTCGCCAGAAAGGGGCAAGACATCTTCCTGCCCCTTCCCTTCCTAGGGAAGGGAGTTAGGTATTTTTTCCTAACTAGCAGCCAAATAAGATTCTAGGGCTTCGGAGCCACCAATCAATTTGCCATCGATAAATACTTGTGGCACTGTGGTTGCCCCAGTTACTGCACGGAGCGATCGAGTTGTGATATCTTGACCCAAGACGATTTCTTCATAATCCAAGCCCTTTTCAGTCAGCATTGCCTTAGCGCGGGCGCAGAAGGGACAGCCAACTTTGGTGAACAAAGATACAACTTTGGGCTTTGCTGCTGCGGAGTTGATGTAGTGAAGCATCGTATCAGCATCGGACACCTTGAAAGGGTCTCCGGGCTCTTCCGGCTCAATAAACATTTTTTCTATTAAGCCATCTTTCACTAGCATAGAATAGCGCCAAGACCGCTTGCCAAAACCTAAATCTGTTTTGTCTACCAGCATTCCCATGCCTTCAGAAAATTCGCCGTTACCGTCGGGAATTAAGGTAACATTGTCCGATTCTTGGTCTTTTGCCCATTCGTTCATCACAAATGTGTCATTGACGGAAATGCAAACAATTTCATCTACACCATTGGCTTTGAAAGTTTTGGCTAATTCGTTGTAACCGGGGAGGTGCGTTGACGAACAAGTGGGAGTAAATGCTCCAGGTAGCGAAAATACTACTACGGTTTTGCCTGCAAACAAATCAGCGGTGGTGACATCAACCCACTCGTTATCTTTGCGGGTGCGAAAGGTGACATTGGGTACTCTTTGACCTTCTTTGTTCGGCAGCATGATTTTGAATCCTTTAGTATTTGGGTTAAATTCACTTGCACTTAATCGTACTCATAACGAGTATGAGTTGTCAATGGGGAGAGTGGAAGAGGGGGAGAGGGGG